>JASHYZ010000481.1 GCA_030042795.1 Terriglobia bacterium
TTCGCGCGCTCTTCAGCGGCTTACCGGCATTCAACGATTCCAACCTGGCGAGATCATCCAGGTTTTTCTCGATTAGCTCGCCGATTCGCCACAGCATCTTCGAACGCGCGGAGGGAGCCATCTCGCGCCAAGCCGGATTTTCGAAAGCGCGGCGGGCGGCTTGCACCGCCCGGTCCACATCTTCGGCTTCGCCGCGCGGTACCGTGCCGAGAACCTCACGGGTGGCAGGATTGATGACGTCGATGGTGCGACCAGACGCGCAGTCCACGGACTTGCCATCGATCCACAACTTCGCGGGCTTCAGAGCCAACTCTAGGGTTTCAGCACTCATTACATCTCACTCGATAGCTCCCAAGTTAGCGGCCTGCGTGTGGGCAAACGACAGGCACCGGAGCGCTCTGTTAACTATTGATTAACTCTTCGTCACAATCCTTGTCTGTTGGGAGAGTCTCAGCGTCCCGATGATTGATTCTAAATGACATTCCAGCTTTGCTCGACTGGGTACCCGGCCCCTCACAAGCCTGCTGGAAAGTCGGGGACAAGCCCGGGCCATGACGTGAAGCGGGCCCTTCTGGGTGAAACCGCTTCTGACCGAAAAGGTACCAACAAGCACCGAGTTCCATTCAAGTACCTGATTATAGTCGAGGTCTCGATGAGGAGCACGATCTTCGTTTGATCCGGCCCAGGCAATCACAAATCACAGATCACAAATCGGAAATCACTCAATCGCTCGATCGCCCGATCCCGTCATTCATGCCTCAGCGCCACCATGGGATCGACCTTGGCGGCGCGGTGGGCCGGAATGTAGCACGCCAAAATGGCGACGCCGGTCAGCAAGACGGAGACGATGCCAAACGTCATCGGATCACTTGCTTTCACTCCATACAGCAGATGCGAGAAGCTCGGGAGCAGGCGGGTAAGGATTAAAGCTGCCGCTGCTCCAATCGCGAGGCCAGCCAGCACTAGCCGCAGACCCTGTCCGAGCACGAGTCGAAAAACGTCCCCTCGATGAGCGCCGAGCGCCATCCGAATCCCGATCTCATGTACACGCTGGGTCACCGAATAGGAAAACATCCCGTAAATTCCGACAGCCGCCAGCAGTAACGCCAGCCCAGCAAAGAGGTCAAGTAGCAGCATCGGAAAGCGTTGCGACGCCATCGACTGCGCAGCGACATCTTGCATGGTTTGGACGTCGTACACCGGTTGGTCTCCGGCTGGTCCGTAAACCGCCCTCTTGATCGCGGGCAGCGCCGCTGCCGGGTCAAGTTGGGTCCGGACGATGATCGACGTCCAGGAGCGGCCGATGGGCAACCACTCGTCGGGGATCTGGTAAAGCGGGTAATAGCTCTGGGCCTGGGTCAACTTTTCTTCGCCCAGCCCCCAATGTTTCACATGCCCGACCACGCCGACTATCCGGCAGGGACCAAGGGACGGAGTCCATCCGAAGGTCAGGGTCTGGCCCAGTGGATCTTGGCCGGGAAAATAAGTACAGGCGAAGACGGCGTCAATGGCTGCGACGCACGGGGAACCAATGGTGTCCTGGGAGGTGAAGAACCGGCCACGAAGCAATGGTATCCCCATGGTGCGAAGGTAATCCGGACCTGTGTTGAACACTAGCATCCGCGGAGCAGCTTGGCGCACCGCAGGTACCCGTGGGCCAATCCAGAATGGACAGTCATTGTCAATGCCACTCAGCGGAAGGAGCAACGTGAAATCTGCCGCCTGAACGCCGGGGATTATCCGAAGGCGCTCGAGTAGTTGCTGGTAGGCCACTCGCATGGCCGATCCGCTCTTGCTCACCGATGGCGCCAACTCCACTTTGAAGGCGATAACGTGCTGCGTATCGAAACCGGGATCGCTCTCCCACAAGTGGCGGATTGTCTGGAAAAGCAGGCCCGCGCCCACCAGCAAAACCAGGGTCGAGGCCATCTGCGCGATCACCAGGCCGCTTTGAAGTCGATGATGACTGCCGGTTGAGCCTCGGCTTCCCTGTTTGAGGGACGCTTCAAGATCAACCTTGGAAGTCTTGAGCGCGGGCGCCAGGCCAAAGAGAAGCCCAACCGCCAGAGCGATACCGAGCGTAAACAGCAGGACGGGAGCGTTCAACCGAATGTTTTCGCTGCGAGGAACGCTTTCGGGCAGGATGGTGAGAAGCGGATGGACTCCCCATGCAGCGAGGATCAGACTCAGCGCGCCGCTGGCAATGGAAAGCAACACGTTCTCAGTCAACAACTGCTTCACCATGCGTGCGCGGCTTGCTCCCAGCGCCAGTCGGACCGCAAATTCGCGCGTGCGCCCGGCAGAGCGCGCCAGCAGGAGATTGGCAACGTTGGCGCAGGCAATCAATAAAACGATTCCCACCGCTCCGAACAGCAGTAACAATATGCCTCCAACGTCACCGACGATCTGCCGCTTAAGGCGAACGAGATCCACGCCGAGACCCTGGTCCGCGGGATAAAGCTGATCCAGGCGCGCCTGGATCGAGTTCATCTCCGCCTGTGCCTGGGCAATGTTCACTCCGGATCGGAGGCGCGCAACCCCGAGGAGTCCGTTGTGGCTTCCTCGGGGGTTGAGCAGAGTCCGATCGCCTTGAGCCAGCGGCGTGTATATGTCGGCGCGCCCTTCGAACTCAAACTGTGGCGGCGCAACTCCGACGACCGTGTAATCAACCCCGTCCAAGGTTACGATCTTGCCAAGCGCAGCAGAGCTCCCCGCGAGCCGATTCTTCCACAGCCGATCACTGACGATCACGACGGGTGCACCGCCCTGCTGGTCTTCTTCCGTCGAGAAATCGCGGCCTAACGCAAGCTTGACGCCGAGAATGGCGAAGAAACCGGCTGCGATCTCCTTACCCTCCACGTGCTCCGATGGTCCCGGACCCGTCAGATCGAAAGTCTTCCAGCCGAACGCAGTCATCCGCTCGAACGAGCGCGCTTCCCGCTGCCAATCCTGGAAATTAGGGTAGTCGATTGACGTGTGCGGGAATCGGGGGTTGCTCTCCCAAATCACCACCAGGCGATCTGGTTGGAGGTAAGGTAGAGGCGCCAATAACACGCCTTCTACCACGCTGAAAATGGCCGTGTTAGCTCCAATGCCCAGTGCTAGCGTCAGCACCGCCACCGCAGTGAATCCCGGGCTTCGCCGCAACTGGCGCAAGCCGTACCGCACGTCCTGCATGAGCGTTTCGATCATGGGCAGTCCTCGTTGCTCGCGATATTCTTCCTTCACCTGCTCGACTCCACCGAAACTTCGCAAGGCCAAGTAGCGCGCCTCTTCGGGCGGCAAGCCTCGCCGCACGTTCTCCTCGGTCAGCATTTCGAGATGCGCGCGCAGTTCTTCATCGAGTTGACACTCAAGCCGCTTCCTTCGAAACAGCGCTGTCAAACGTACAATGAGGGCACTCAATGGGTTCATGGTTGCTTGTTGCTCGCGGCCTTAGGAGCTCTTCCCTCAGCAATGCGCAGTGCGGGCTGCAGCTACGGTTAGCCGCTCGAGCAATCACAGATCACAGAAAGAAGATCGCAAATCACAGAAGGCAGCTCACAAGTCACAGAACGCAGCGCGGCCTTTGGCCGCACCACCAAAAGAACCATTCACCACAGAGATCGCTGAGGCCATAGAGGTTTTCTCCGTTTTCTCTGTACTACTACTAATGGTGAAAATGTTTGCGGCTTGCACAAATTCTTCCAGACCCGTTTGGTTGCGGCCCAAGGCCGCGCTGTATTGAAGGCTTTTAGCCACAGAAAACGCAGAGGTACCACAAGACACGATCGGATTTGCTCCAGGCATAAAGACGAAATCTTCGCGGCCGGAGAAGAGCTTAAGAGTCTGTGTGAAAACTCGTGGATTCCCGCTTTCGCGGGAATGACTGCATCCGAATACGACCTCTAAGTCCAACAGTGTCGCCCCGCGGAAGTGGGGGTTCCACCTCGAACAGGGCCATACACGAGTTCTCACACAAACTCTTAAGCCCTTGTGCTACAGCTCACAAATCACAGAACACAAATTGGAAATCACTCAATCACCCGACGGCCCGATCACCCGATTGGTCATTCATGTCGCAGAGCCACCATTGGATCCACCTTCGTCGCACGTCGCGCCGGGATGAGACTGGCGGCCGCTCCGGTTGCAAGTAGGGCTACTGAAACAGCGGCGAGGGTGAGGGGATCGTCGGGAGAAACACCGAACAGCAGGTGCGCCACCAGGCGGTTTGCCGCCAGCGCGCAGGGTATGCCGACCACAACTCCGATTCCAACCAAGCGGATCGTCTGCCCGAGCACCATCCAGAGAACGCCGCGCTGCGGCGCGCCCAAGGCCACGCGAATTCCGATCTCGCGGGTGCGCCGCGCTACGGTGAAGGCCATGAGCCCGTAAAGCCCCACCGCAGCCAACAGCAAGGCGAGCCCGCCGAAAACCTCGGAGAGAGAGGCCGTCATTCGTTCGTTGAGCAGGGCCTGGTCGTCAGCCTGCTTCAGGGTTTTCATCCCCAGCACGTATTCGTGCCCCATCGAATTGAGCAATCGGCGGACCTCCGGCCCGATAGCCGCCGGACTGACGCTCGTGCGGATAAGGAGATCGCCCCAGTGCGCGAGGTCGTCCTGCAGGGCATCCACGTAGACAACGCGGAGGTCGGGGTTACGCACGTCAGAGATGCGGGCGTTGCTCACCACGCCGATCACTTCGACGTCCTGCTGCTTCGGATCGGCGCCGATGCGGACGCGTTGTCCTACAGCGTCGCCGGAGGGAAAGAGTTCTTCGGCCAGCTTCTCACTCAAGATTGCCACGCGTTGGGTCTTTTCCGTGTCCTGCCAGGCGAAGTCTCTTCCACGCAGCAGGCTCATGCCCACTGTCTGGAAGAAGCCGGGCTCTGCCGCCGCAGAGTTGGCCTGATGCGCACTCTCGCCGGCCGGGGAACCGCCGGCACGTGCGAGGGTCGTGCCTTGCGCTCCCGTCCAGCCCGGCACAAAATTGGCGAGCGCCGCCGAGTGAACGCCGGGTATCGCCTCGGTGTTTCGGACCAATTGCGAGTAGTAGCTCGGATCATCGATGTTCTTATACCCGTTCGGGACCGGGAACAACTGCACGTTCAATACCCCGTCATTGCGGAATCCAGGATCGAACCGCTGAAGATTCTGCAGGCTGCGAACGAATAGCCCGGCGGACGCCAGCAGGACGACGGAGAGCGCCACCTCGGCGCACATCAACAGCTTTCCGATTCGCCCAGCGCCGCCGCTCGTGGTCCGCGCGCCTTCCTGTAAAGCCTCCGCAGGATTCCGCCGCGCAGCCTGCAGCGCGGACGCGAGGCCGAAAAACAAGCCCGTGAGCACAGCCACGCCTGCTGTGAATCCGAGGACGCGAGCATCCGGGGCAAGGCGCAGTGCCGGAGGCACAAGATAAGTGCTCATCATGAAATTGCCCAGCATGCCGCTCGACCAGTAGGCGATCGCAACGCCGGCGGCCGCACTCGCGCCCGAAAGCAGAGTGCTCTCTGTCAGCACCTGGCGGGCGAGCCTCCAACGGCCGGCGCCGAGCGCCACTCGTACGGCCATCTCGTGG
>JASHYZ010000482.1 GCA_030042795.1 Terriglobia bacterium
CTAAACTGCAGGGAACGCCTCGCCCACCAAATCAGCTGCGGACTAACCGGCCACTCTTCCTGCCGCTTTAGGAACTACGCTATTGGGGACGACTGGTGAGACGGCCGCCTTCACCCCGCAGACGCGACGGGTGTCTGACAAAGGCCAGGGCGAGATTTCTCGCGGCGCCGGAATACACGGCGGCGCTCGAAATGACAAGCCGGGCACTTGGGGGACCTTGGGCCTTGGGGGGGTAGGTTCAGCGATTAGTGGAGCCTCTGCCGCGCATCCGCTTCAGAGTGTGTGCTTGCCACGGCCCCGTCCGGCTGGCTCTTCGAGACTCAGCGCTCTGGCAGTGGGTCAGTTTGAAATCCTCCCGGCAATTCTCCCCGGTATCCCCGTCCCGATCTGGCTTGCAACAATGGTGGCCCAATGGTGCCCAACGGTGCCCAATGGTGATGGTTGCGGGGGAAAGATTGAGGCAGCTTCTTGAAGCGCGCGACTGCCTGGGCTGCGGGGTGAGGTTCCGGCCCCGGCACCACCGGCAGTTCTACCACGACCGCAAGTGCCAGCGGGACGCGAAGAACCGGCGTCACCCCGTAGTGCGGCTCAAAGCTGACCAGATCGTCGTCAGGAGACTGCGGCGGCGCGCCCAGGATGGTCAATCTAAGGGTGTAACACCCATAAACCCTACGTCAGCCCGTCTCCACCCGCCCGCGCGCGTCTACGGGGCAAATGGCGAATTTTCGCGCTCGCGCGATGCGGCGTCGTTCAGGGAGGTGATGCTGTATCTGGCGCCCACCAATCCTCCCCTCGTTTTGCAATTGGCCGGCAAGCAAGGGTGAAGCGCTAGCACGCTAATGGTTCTACTCGGTGTCTTCGCCGGGTCGTTTGAGTTCAAACGGTTGGCGCGCCTGGAGGGATTCGAACCCCCGACGTCCAGCTTCGAAGGCTGGCGCTCTATCCAGCTGAGCTACAGGCGCTCTCGAACTCATTTTACTACAATGAGTGTCCCCCACTTTGAGTGTTTAGCCTCCGCACCCCTATCAGGCCCGATACCAAAGATGTGGCCCTTGTTTGTGTTACGATGATGCAGCAGTATCCGGACAACTTATGGACAACACAAGTGCGAGCGGCAAGCTCAGAGCGATTCCCCTGGGGGGCCTCGGCGAATTCGGCATGAACATGATGGTGTTCGAGTACGGCGAAGACATCATCGTGGTGGACTGCGGAGTGATGTTTCCCGAGCCCGAGTTGCTGGGCGTGGACATCGTGATCCCTGACCTTACCTATCTTCGCGATCGCCGCGACCGCGTACGAGCCATCGTTCTGACGCACGGCCATGAGGATCACATCGGCGGGCTGCCTTACGTGCTCGAAGAACTTGATGTGCCGGTTTATGGAACGGCCTTCACATTGGCCCTGGCGAAGTCGCGCCTTGAGGAGCACGGCTTGGCGGAGGTCGCCAAGTTGCGCGAGATGAAGCCGAAAGCCCCGTTCACCGTGGGCCCCTTTCAGATCGAGTTCATTCATCTCACGCACAGCATTATCGACTCCGGCGCGCTGGCCATTACAACTCCTGTGGGGACTGTCATTCACACCGGCGACTTCAAGTTTGACCCCACGCCCACCGACGGACGCACCAGTGATCTTCACACCTTGGCGAATTACGGGCAGCGCGGGGTGCTGGCGCTGTTTTCGGACTCCACCAACGTCGAGCGCGCCGGGATGACGCCGTCCGAACGCGGCGTTCGCGAACGATTCGCGGAAATCATGGCGGAGGCGCACGGGCGCCTGGTGGTAACGTGCTTTTCAACCTCGCTCCATCGCATGCAGATTGTGGCCGACCTGGCAAGCGAGCACAAACGGCGGCTGTGCTTCATCGGCCGCAGCATGCATCGCAACTCTGAAATCGCGCTTCAGATGGGGCGCCTGCGCGTTCCCGCCGGCGTCCTAGTCGCGCCGGAGGATCTCAAAGACTTGCCGCGCGAGCGCGTGGTGCTGGTGGTGGCGGGCAGTCAGGGTGAACCGCTCTCGGCCATGGCCCGGATCGCGGTAGATAGCCACCGTTGGGTGACGCTGGAGCCGGGCGATGAGGTGGTGATCTCTGCGCGCGTCATCCCGGGCAACGAGAAGGCAATCTTCCGCATGATGGATCACCTCTATCGCCGCGGCGCGCACGTGCACTACCAGGACGGCAGTCAGCCGCCGGTTCACGTCTCGGGACACGGCAGTATCGAAGAGCTGCGGCTGATGCTGAACCTAGTGCGGCCGAAGTACTTTACTCCCGTCCACGGCGAATACCGGCAACTTGCCCGCCATAAGGAAATGGCCGAGGAAGGAAACGCCGTGTCTGGCGGCACCTTTCTGCTGGAAAGCGGCAACGTACTGGAGTTCGACGGCGCCGGCGCGCGACTTGGTGATCCCGTTCCGGTGGGCCACGTCTACATCGACACCGGATCGCTTGAAGAAGTGGGCGAAGTGGTCCTGAAGGAACGGCGGCGCATTTCGGAGGACGGAATTGTAGTACCCATTCTCGCCATCAACAAGCACACCGGGGAGCTTGAGACGCTGCCCGAAATCGTCTCCCGCGGCTTCGTGCACCTCGATGAGGCCGGCGACCTGATGGAAGCCGCCCGGCAAGTGGTGCTCAATACACTTGAAAAGTCAAAGCCCGAGGAAGCCGGCGATTGGGGCATGGTGAAAGACAAAATTCGCTCCTCCCTGCGTAAGTTCTTCGACCAGGAACTCGGCAAGCGGCCCATGATTATGCCCGTGGTGCTGGAAGTCTAGGGATTTTCGATTGGACCTGACGCGCGATTGTGCCATTCCCCAAGGCGCCCTCCAAGGTTAGCGACGATGATCAAAAAGAACTCGCGCAGTTGTCGCAAGCTCTCCAGGGTGCAGTAACAAGCTTTATATACACTTACCTGCTACCCTCGACAAGCCTGGCTAGTTGACCCTGGATGTGATCGATACCTCGGACCGACAAGAAAAGAATGTTTGGGTGCTCTATCCACAACAGCTTGTGCCCTGCGAGCAACGTTCAATTCTTCTGCTCCTGACGTAGCTCCCTGACGCCAAGTGTGGCGATTATAGTAGACTGAGATCGAGTACCAACATGAAAGTTGAAGTCAGGGCGCAGTTCGAGCTGTTTGGCGTGCTAAAGCGGGAGGGAAAGTGGTACATCGCCCACTGTCCGCCCCTCGACGTGACCAGCCAAGGCCGGACTCCGGACGAGGCGAAATCAAACCTGCGAGAAGCTTGCGAGATGTTTCTGACAAGCTGCTTCGAGCGCGGAACGATTGATCAGGCCTTTCGCGAGCTCGGGTTTGTCCCAAGGCACCGCGTCACGCAAACCTACAAGGCCAAAGGCCTGCTGTTCGAGATGCAAATCCCCATTCCGTTCGGCGTCGAGAAGGCTGCGCAGTGGCACGTTTAACACCCCTTCCCTGGGAACGGATCGTCTGTGTTTTCGCGATGCTGGGCTATAGAGTTGCCGGCCAGAAGGGAAGTCACATCAAGCTTGAGAAACCCGGCGCCGCAAGGCCGCTGATCGTCCCGCGTTACGACGAAGTTGGTAAAGACATTATCTCCAGCCTATTCGTACGGCGGGCATCGACCGGAACGCATTCCTCACACTTCTGAAGCACTGCTGAGCTCTCTCGGAACTTAGGCCCTTCGAAATTTCCACTTTGTCGTACAACCCAAATCTCTTAAACTCTTAGCTCTTTGAACTTTCGACTCTTCAACTTCTGCCGAGGAGCCTCATGCCCCTTTACCAAGCTATCGTTCTTGCGATAATCCAAGGTCTCACCGAGTTCCTACCCGTCTCCAGCACTGCGCACCTGGCGTTGTTCCCTTGGTTCGCTGGCTGGACTGATCCTGGCCTGACGTTTGATGTTGCTCTTCACGCGGGAACACTCGTCGCGGTGCTGCTGTACTTTTGGAAGACGTGGCTTGAGATGCTGGGCGCGGCTGCCGGGCTGGGACCAAAGGGCGATTCCAAAACCGAGGTAAGCCGGCGGCTCTTCTGGTACCTTGTCATCGGCACCATTCCCGGCGCTATTTTCGGCTTTCTCTTCGAAAGCAAAGCCGAAGAGGAGTGGCGCCAGCCCGTGGTGATCGGAGCCGCACTGATTTTGGTGGCGCTTTTCATGTGGGCAGGCGAGCGCGCCAGTAGCCGCCGCGAACACTCGCTGGGCGAAGTGTCGCTCGCGGACTCCATCTGGATTGGCATCTCCCAGGCCCTGGCGGTTATACCTGGTGTCTCGCGCTCAGGCATCACCATGTCAGCCGGACTCTTTCGCGGACTCGATCGCGAGACAGACGCGCGCTTTTCGTTCTTGCTTTCTACTCCCATCATTGCCGGCGCAGTCTTGAAAAAAGGCATGGAACTGAGGCACAGCGGCGTGGCGCCGGATATGCGCCTGCCATTCGTAGCGGGCATCGTTGTATCCGGCCTCGTGGGCTACGCCGTGATCGCCTGGTTCATCCGCTACCTTGGCCGAAGCACCTTTAAGCCTTTCATCTATTACCGCCTAGCGCTTGGTGTCGTGGTGTTGGGTTGGTTCCTCGTGCGCCGACACTAAAATCGGACCATCGGGTGATTGAACGATTTGGATTGAAGGATGGCCGGGTCGATTACGTGATGGGGGCCGTTGGTTCAATTCATCAACCGCAAATCATCCGATGACTCAATCGCCCGATGACTCAATCACCCGATGATGCGCACTTTCCTCATCGAT
>JASHYZ010000483.1 GCA_030042795.1 Terriglobia bacterium
CCAGTGAAGTGGTAGCGGGGCAATAGCCAAAGCTCAAGAGAGATTGCGACAACCTACTCATCGTGGACTCCCGCTCCCCCGCTTTCGCGGGACAAGCTTCGCGGGAGTGACTGTCTTTGAGTGGAGCCTGTAAATCCGACGGCGTCGCCCCCCCGGAAGCGGGGGTCCACAGTGGGCATAGGCCGCATGGGCGGCCGTATGTTATACTCTGCAAAGCAGTGAGATCACCAAGCTGCGGGATTTTCTCGTGGCTGTCGTGCGCTGTGAGGGACTCAAAGGAACCGTAGCCACAGCGGATAAACACTCTTTCCCGGCGCTATCGTCTAGGGGTTAGGACGTGAGATTCTCAATCTCAAAACCCGGGTTCGATTCCCGGTAGCGCTACCAAATCTTCTTAGTGACCCCATCCGGCGACTTAACTTCTGACACGTCACCCCTACCCTTACCGTTTGCAAGAGGTCTGCCAGACGGCTGGTAGCCCTCTGAGCTGCCTCGGCGTCAATCATGTTTCATCTCCGAACCCCTCAATGGTGAACGTGGTCAGGTTGCTCGACCGCGTCCAGCAACTCCCAATTCTTCGGTGGCAGATGGATGGCGTATTCGTCGTCGGGCAGCGCGTCCTCCGGCAAGCCGGCCGCGACCTGGACGGGGGACTCGTTCCCTTTGCATGCCAGGGCCGGGCGCGGAGGGGCGGCTCTCTTCTCAGACACGGGTAGGGACCGTTGAGAAGAAACCTTGCCGAAACCGCCGTTATGGGTGATGACGCCAGCCGCGCTTCCGTTTGGGCCGTAAGCCCCGGAGAGCTGCTGCCGCACCAGGCTGGCCGCATTGCCGAGCGCGAGATCGGCCTTTGCCACGGCCTTTCGGATCATCTCGCTCTCGCCGATGGAGGCCTCAAACAGCAGGCGCGACGTGTCTTTTTGCATCCGGTGGAGGGCTTGAAGAATCTCAGTAAGCTTCATGGTCAACTCCTTTGTAAGGACTTTTCTGGAAAGGTTGCACGCCTGCCATGTGGCCGGCTGCCTTGTGACTTACCCACGCACGCGGAGGGCCAAGCCGGCCCGCGGTCTTGCGACAGGCTGAGCGTGAAGCGTGACGAAAGTGTATACTTGGAAAACGACGTAACACAGATGTAAACTCTTATCAGGGGTGGCCAGGTCGATGGATGGACCTAACCCCCTTGGCCCATCCTCCGCAACGACTTGTGTCCACCCCCTGTCCACTTTTTCGGCAGGCCGGGGGTGGAGCGTGAGTGAATTATGCGATTTCGCCTCGGCCGGCACGGCATCTGCCCCAGCGTTTCGTGGTGGAGTCTCACCTCACCCCTGAGCGCGGGGCCGGGTTGCGTGTTGTCTTCTGCTGTCGCGGTTACGCTGCGACTTGCCGGAGCGGTCCTAGCTAGTGCGGCCCCTCTTCTTAGGATGACCTTCAGCGGCACAGGCCGGCACTGCAGACGGCTGCTTTTAGTGGGCGTTTGAAGATAACAAGAGGCTAGTTAGTTGGCCTCGTCACAACCGTGAGAAGTCGCTGCATTCTCGCCTCGCGTTCAATACGGCCGGCCCCATGCGTTCTCAGTACGAAATCTCTTCCAGCGTTGTGGCGTTGGTCTTTGGACCCCAGATGCCCACGATGAGGGCCGCGCAACTCATAGCCGCCGCCATGAACAGAAACACCGCGAAAACACCCTGCGCGAGCAGCGCCCCGATAATCAAGGTGGAGAACACGGCGCTCAGCCGGCTCCAGCTATAGGTAAAACCCACTCCGGTAGCGCGCGCTCGCGTTGGGAAAAGCTCCGCCTGATAGGCGTGAAATACGGCCGAGAACCAGTAGGCGAAAATGGTCAGCGCGGCTCCCAGAGTCACGATGGCCCAGGCCTGGGAGGCGCGCGGAAAGCCAAGCCCGCTGACCGCCACCAGCAGAGCGAGCGCCACCAGGGCGTGTTTTCGCTCCAACCGCCGCGCGGTGACGATCGCCAGCAACGGGCCGACTGGGCTCACCAAGGCGATCAGAAATCCGTACTGCAGTGACCGTCCGATGACGTTGCCCTGCTTCAGCAAGAAAGTTGGCGCCCAGTTGGCGAATCCATAGAAGCCGACGGTCTGAAGCAATTGAAAAAACATTAGCATCAGGGTTCGGCCACGGTAGGGCGGCTGCCAGAGTTCGCGGAAAGGCATCCGATCGCCGTGTGCGACGGACAGCGGTCCGGCCGCGGGAAGCGCATGCGTGATCTCACGTTCCACCTGCTCTTCAATCTTGCTGATGATCCGCCCTGCCTCGTGGTACCGCCCTCTGGCTTCCAGCCAGCGGGGCGACTCCACCAGGCCGCGGCGCAAATACCAGGCGAGTAACGCACCAGCGCTTCCGATCACCATCACCCAGCGCCAGCCTGCGATCAGCCAGAATACCGGCACCAACGCGCGGGCCAGCAGCGCAGCCACCGGAATTGCGGTGAAGCCGATCAGTTGAGTGATGGCGACGTAACGGCCGCGAGCGTGGCTGGGAACCATCTCGGAGACGTAGGTATCAATCACCACCAGTTCAGCCCCAATTCCGATACCGGCCAGGAATCGCAGAACGAGCAGTTCCCTTGCGCCCGGCGCGAATGCGCAGAGGAGCGTAAACAGCGAGTACACTAACAGCATGACGATAAAGGAGGCGCGCCGGCCAAAGTAGTCGCTGCCCATTCCGAAGACGACGGTTCCCACAAACATCCCGAGGAAGCCGGCAGCAATCAGGTGTGTGAATTGTGCGAGGGTGAGGAACCGCGAACTCTGTAGCGCCGCGCCCAGGTAAGCCATCATGAAGATATCGAAGACGTCGAACCAGCAGCCGAGGGAAACGAGCACGACAAAGCGGCGATGGAAGCCGGCGAGCGGCAGCCGCTCGAGCCGCGCTGCGGCGGTACCGGCGTGAGCAATCGAAGAGTCAAGAGCAGCGGGCTGATCGGGCACCGTAGTTGTCTAACGCATGACACCCCGCCGATGCAAGCCGGGACGCGGCACACTGCCACGGGTTGGCCTCTCAGCGCGCCCGCCGACACAAACTGCACGCCCCGTTCTATCTCCGCGTCGTAGCGTCAATGAAGCTGGCAAAATCCTGCTTCATCTTGGCGTGGGCCTTTGAGTCCAGGTAAACCATGTGTCCGGATTCGTACTGGGCGTGCGAGATATTCTTCTAAGGCCAAGCATTCTCCCGAACCTTGGCCCTAAACTTTAGCAGGTTCGCCGTCACGAAAACAGAGCCTCCACGTCATCAGTCGCGATGGCCGCATTCGTCACCCTCAGTAAAATTCCGGGTGCCCGCCCTCATCCAGGCGATTGACAGCATCCAATGTAGTGATGCGGGCCTGGGACTCGGTAGCGAGCAGTTTCGAAGCCATCGAGTGGGGGCGCGAAGCGGCCTCTACCTCGGGCCTGAGCTGTTAGAGTACGACGGCCGCCCGAGGGTGTTGTCTACATGCTATACTCGGTGTCTTACAAAGGAGCATCATGAAGCCTACTCGACGCTTGGTTTGGTTCGTCATTCTTGCGATTTCTGTAGGGACGGTGGCAGGAGGCCTTTACGGCCCGAACATTGAGGCCACGCCGGCCGCCGGCGACGACGACCAGCAGGTGCAAGCTAGCCTGAAGGATTTCACCAACATCTACGACATCGTGCAGCGCGAGTACGCTGACAAGATTGATCCCAACAAGGCGATTTACGGCCCCGACGGGCTCAACGCGCCGGTGGGCGCCATTCCGGGGATGCTCCGCACGCTTGACCCGCATTCCAACTTCTTTGATCCTGCCAACTTCGCCCGCATCCGCGAAGAGCAGGAGGGCAAGTATTACGGCGTGGGCATGACGATCCAGGCGCGGCTTGACAAGAACGGCAAGCTGAGCACCTTCGTCCAGGCTCCCATTCCCGGGTCGCCCGCTTTCCGGGCTGGGATTCGGCCCGGGGACATGATCTGGACGATCGAGGGTAAGAGTGCCGAAGGAATGGACACTACGCAGGTGGCCAACCTTTTGAAGGGTCCCAAGGGCACGGTGGTGCACGTCTCCGTTCAGCGCGAAGGCTACGACGAGCCGGTGGAATTCACCATCACCCGCGACGAAATCAATAACCCGACTATAGTTGATGCGTTCATGCTGAAGCCCGGAATCGCGTACATTAAGCTGAAGGGCTTTGACGAGACTACCGATGATGAGCTGAGCGCAACGCTAAAGAAGTTGGATGAGGGTGGCAATTTGAAGGGGCTGATTTTTGACCTGCGCGACAATCCCGGCGGCCTGCTCGAGGAAGCCGTGGACGTTTCAGACCACTTTCTCTCCAAGGACCAGCTTATCGTTTACCACTACGGGCGGGCCTCACACGAAAAACGGTACTACGTCACG
>JASHYZ010000484.1 GCA_030042795.1 Terriglobia bacterium
CCGCGCGGATGCGCTCCACTTCCCACTGATCCTTCACCATGCGCAGCTCATCGAGCAAGAACCCGACGGGACGCCAACGCACCACGACGCGCCTCTTTGAGGCGCGGACTTCATGACTCAAGCGTGCGAGTTCAGCGCAGGTGAGGTGTTCGTCCTGGTAGCCAACCACTCCGGGATGATGGCGCCTTACCCACCGGGCCACGGCCCGGCTGAGGGGCTTGCGAGTCTCGGTCACAGTTGCACCTCGGCTCTGATCGCAAGCCTGCAGAGTGTAACGCGGATCAACCCACAACCGAGCCTGCCGGGGCCCCAGCAGCAACACGCCGGCGCTGCCCCGAAAGCCAGTAAGGTAGTAGATGTCAATCGGCTTGCTGACCAGAAGGAAGCGTACTCCGAGCGGCTCCAGGCGCTCCCAGAGGCGCCCACGCCGTTCCCGGAAAACCGAAGGAGGTATTTCGGAGATCATCCTTAGTCCTTGGTCCGTCGTCCGTTGTCAGTAGCGACAGTTCGTTGTTCGTGGTTCATTGCTCCCATCGAATGCCAACGTGGTAGGTCTTCGTTCGTCCCGAAAGTCAGGTTTCAGGCCGGATTTCTCACAACGGTTAGGCCAGAGCGCAAAAGGGCACGGCCTCAGCCGTCGTGCCAACACAGGCTGGAAGCCCGTGCTACGTGGCATGGCCATCCTGGCCATGCGGCAACGATCTACGAACGACGAACTAGGATCTAACAGGCTGCGGAAAAACTATCAGGGCATGCTTTGGAAGGGCGGGGCTTCAGCCCCGCCGCAAAGCCTGCCCTAACAGTTTCAATAACTTAGGTTAAGGGCCTCGGTACGGCGGGGCTGAAGCCCAATACTGTTTAGTTTAGTATTGTGATGCATTTCGCGACCTCAATCCGAACCTTACTCAGTTTCTGCCGCCGACGTACGGGAAACTTACTTTGGGGTCGGCGCACCCCGCGCGGTCGCTGCCTAGCTTGTGGTACAGGCATCTTGCCTGTTGGGTGTGGCACTTACCTGCTGCCTCCGTCAAGAAGAGGCAGGCTGGAAGCCTGCACCACAAGCCAGGCTTGATTCCTCAAGCCTCGCGAAACCAGTTCTCACGCAGACTCTGAAGGCCCGTCCAGCCTCTGCTCAGAGACGGCGGGGCTTCAGCTAGGCTGAAGCCCCGCCCTTCCGAGGCCCGAAACTGACTTTTTCCGCAACCTGCTAAGGGGCAACGGACCAAGAAAAGTAAAGGCCGCCCGTGTCGGGCGGCCTTTGTAGTCCGCGGGAACAGCTTGGTAATCAAGTTCACTCAAGCTCGCAAACTTTACATCTTGGAACCGGCTTCAGCAACGGAGGTGATGGTTAGAGCGTCGCCCTTCACGGTTCCGCTCACCTTTACTTCCTTGCCTTCAAAGCCCTTCAGCTTATCCTGATCGTCCGTGTTATAGACTTTGCTGCCCGCCACGACAACCAGCTTCGAACCCCCGTCTTCGCACTTCTTCACGCAAGCTACAGCGCCATCACTAGCCTTGGCGTGCTTGGCGCCGCACATCGAATCACTGACAACGCCTGTGATCGTCTTAGCCCAAGACAAACAGCCGAACACCAGCATTGCCGCCGCCAGCATCATAAGCTTCTTGCTCATCGAAATGCCTCCTATTGGATTGGTTGATCGATTTCGCATCCTAACCCGAACCTGCCCGCTTTCTGCCTTCGGTACCAGCCCGAAACCGGAGTGATAGCTGTAGACAACAGCATTCACTCTAATAGGCAGCCTAACACAGTCTGAAAAGTCTATTCAAATAAAAGTGTTAATTTTTTTACGAGCGTCTGGTGTGCCACCCAATATTCCGAAGCGATCACGGTCAGCCTGGAATGTTGTGCGGACGCGAAAGGAGCCCAGGTTTCTCAGGTGAGTTTCGAGGCCATGGGATTTCGCGGAAGCTCGGATTGAAACAGGATCGACGGTCCTTTGCAACTATCCAGGACGAAATTACGTCGTAGCTAGTGTCGTGGTGTTGTAACGAGCGCCTTGTTGAGGCAGCGGAGGCACCGTCCTCTGCCCAATGGACATCACGCTCGCAATGATGGTTACTTTGAGTTGATAGATAGGAGAATCCAACGTGAAACAAATCCGCTTCTTCCTGCTGCTAATCCTCCTGCTCGGTTCGGTTCCGCTGTTACAGGCTCAGGGCTCCTTCGATGTCGCCCTCGGTTTCGGTACCGCGCATGACAAGGCCACCGGTGCCGGTATCGACGAAAACACCTTCAATCCGTGTACGCCTTCGTCCACCGATCTGACCTGCGAGGCTACTCCCGGCCTAGGACGCCTGTTAATGGGCTTTTCGGGAGATGGGATGCTGAACAAGCACATTGGCATTGGAGGAGAATTTGACTTCCAGCCAGGCAAAGGTAATTACGGCCCTTTGCAATACCGGCAGCTCTTTTACGATTTTGACGGAATCTACGCGCCGATTAACGAGAAGAGATTTCAGTTACGGATCCTGGGCGGAATTGGCGGCACTCGATCAGGGTTTTCATATTCGCAAACGGCTTGTGTCGGCACCGCGGTTTGCACTACGGAGGTGGAGCCGGTAGGGAATTCCAGCCACTTTCAGGTTCACGTTGGCGCCGGCGTGCAGTTCTACGTGACGGATCATATCTTCATTCGGCCTCAGTTCGATTTCCGTCAGGTACCGGGCCTCACCAACCAGTTCGGATCTGACCACGTCATCGGCGGCACCGTCTGGGTCGGCTACAACTTCGGGGAGATGTAAAGCCGGGAAGGCTGGCTCGGGCATCAGAACATAGCCGATGATGCGGAATCCAGTTCGGCACGAAGGTCGCCGAGCGTTTGAGTAAACTTCAACTTGAAGCGATCCGAACCAAAAATGCGGGCGCGGCGATCGACATTGGCAGTGGGGTAGTGAAAATGATTTTCCCCATAGTAATGTTTGCGGGATGACACTCGCCGAGCTTAACCCAGGCCGGGGCGGGTGACGACGACATACAAACCAATGTCGTCGCCACCCGTCGTTGCAGGAGTTTTTCCGGCGCGTGGGGGATGTTCCTTTTTGCGAGGGGTGAACCGCCTCTACTCCTAAGCACCCTCAGAAGGGTGGGGTGCTCCCCTTAAC
>JASHYZ010000485.1 GCA_030042795.1 Terriglobia bacterium
AACTCCCAAGGCAAGTCGCGGGCTGCCAGCGAGTAAGCCAGCAGACTGCCGTCACCTGTTGTGCCACGAATGGTTTGTTGGCTCGAAACGAGCGCACTCAATACACTATCAATGCTTGCTCCGAGTCCCTGAAAGTAACCGGCCAAGCCGTTAATACTGTAGAGACTGAGTAACGCCAGGATCACACTCCAGGTTCCCTCCTGCCATACGGAAGACGGGGACCCGGAGTAGCCGCCCGGCGAGTCATTATAATTTTTGAAGCCCTGGAACGACGTCAACTGCTCGTACGCTTCGTTCCAACTTGTGCTCGCGTTCGAAAGCTGGATCGTCTGGTTCGTCAACAGGAAGTTCTGATAAAGAAACTCGACGCATTGCAGGGCGATGTCATCGCGCCCCAAAGTATAGGCTAGGATGGCTGTCAGATAGCCCGAAGCGTCCAAAGCTTCGGAGGAATCAATCGTGTTCCCTGTGACACCTTGGGCAAAGTGTCCGGGCACGTTGCCTGCTGGCGCGATGTAAAGTGTATTGAGAATCCTCGTTCCGAGCGTGTTGGCCAAACCCGAAATCGTGGTGGCCAAGGTCTCCATCGCCGTCGCTTGGGCTTGAGTGAGGTTTCCAGTCGCAAGAAGATTCGCTGCCGCGGCTGGCAGAACATTCGCACTGCGCATCAGGACGAAATACATGTCGACCTGATGCTCAGTAGATACTGTTGCCTGCAATCCCGGCACAAACTGATAACCAGGGTCCTTGTAAGCGCCATAGCCAAGGTAGAAAAACCCATTCGTCGAGTCGCTAGCGGCCGATTGCAGGGTGAGCAAGAAGTTGAGCATGGCCTGAAGCTGCGGGGCTGGAGTGTAATCCAGCGAAAGGCTCATGTAGACCGCATACGCATAGCAAACCCAGGCCATCGCGCCAGTGCGAATGTAAGCCTGATCTACCTGGCCGTAGTAGGTGTCATAACTGAAGCTGAGAGAATTGGCGGGCTGAAGACCACCCGTCTCCAGGTTATCGAAGTAGATCGACGTGTTGCCCGGCAGCGTCACCGTGAAGCTGTTGATACTCGACAAGGTGTCGCTTGCTAGTGTGCTCACCAGGTTTGCGATGTTCACTTCCGTCACTCGCCAGTCCCCAGTTCCAGTCCCGATCGGAACCTGGATCTGGCCGGTGCTGCTGTTGTAGGTGGAGGGCCCGGGCGCGTTGGAGTTCACCTGAATGTCGGTCACCTTGCCGGACGCCGTTGTAATTCCTACATCGATGGCGCTGAATCCGCCGTTCAGTGGCTCCCAGTGCTCAAAGCTGATGATAGGGTTGGTGTTATCAGGCAAACCGCTCCCCGTAAAGCTGAACGTCGCGCTCGAAGTTCCGGAGCTAAATTCCAGCACCTGGCCTGTTCCGTAAGGCGGCTCCTCCGGGGTCATGCTGTTGGCAGGGACGTTCGCGATCGTCCCGCCTGAAGTGCTCCAGCGAGCGGTCGACCCATCTTCCGCATTTTCAAGTACTGCCGTAGCCAAAAACCCCGGATTGGCCAGGATGCCGTTTAGCTCGCTGATAATCGAGGCGGCGGCTATGAAGTTTCCCGAAGAGGCGTAAGTGATGATGCCAAGCGCACAATCGTAGATGTAGCTTCGGTACTGCAGCCCGGCGACATTGGTGACAGTCGGGTCGGGAACGTACAGCGGATCAGAGGTCGGCACAACGAACGAAAGCGGCAGGTTCGCGAAAGCCGACTCGGCCGCCAGGGAGGTGTAAACCAGAATGTCTGTGCTTCCTTGTTGGATGATGTGGACGGTCAGTTCGCCGGCCGCCGGCACCACATTTGATCCGACGCGCGCATGGTAGTCATCCTGAACAATGATGGGAATGTTGTCTTCCTGCAGATACTCAACGTCTGTTTTCGAATAAATGCGCGCGAAATAGCCATTAAGCTGGTTGCCCACTCCGGTGTTGCTGTGACAAATCCAGCCTGGCGGCAAAGACGAGATGTACGAGCTGGGCGATGGCTGCGGAACGCTGGATGGATAAAGCGCCGCCACTACCAAGCCAGGGCCGAACACCTGCGCCGCCCAGTAGCCGTTCAAACCTTGCGGGACCAACAACGATTGGAACACGCTTGGCGACGGCGCCACTCCGGCACACGGTCCAGTCTGCGGCGTGCTGGTGCCGAGCGCACTCGACTGGTAATAATACTGATCCGTTACTGAAAACACATCGACGCGGTAATCTTGGATATTCGCAAGCCCAGGTGTGGCAAATAAGTTCAGCAAGGAACCATAAACGGTCATGCCGTTCAGCACATTGTGGGTGTTTCCGTCGCACAGCTTCACCCCATTCGGATACTGCGCCACAGCCGCGTTGTATGCGGCCGTGATCTGTCCGGCAGTCACCGAGAATGGCGGGCAGAACAATGTCCCTGTGGGTAAGCTGACAGGAGAATAGTTCACTGGGAAACCGTCAGGGCCCACCGTGGTGTCGAGTGCCTGGCCGGATGGCGGAAACACTACCAAATTCTCGATGAGGGTTTGGGTGAAAGGCGCCTCGGAAAGATCGTTCGTTGAGAGAATTCCGCACTCAGCTAACGCCGGCGTAGTCGCGATCAGCGGCGCCCCAGCCGACGTGGAGGCTGGATACTCCGTGGGATTGGCATTGGCCTGCCACGCTCCGGCCACGCCTGCGCGGCGTGACAACAGCCAGTTGAGAGTGGCCTTCATGTCGTTCTGGAAGTCTCCTGCGTAATAGTCAGAGACTGCGGGCCCCACGCCCAAGCTATAGCCGGTCACGCCGGTTGCAACCGGCGAATAGCTGGCCAGCAGCATCCCGAAGTCCGGAAGGTAGAGCTGGTACAGCGGCTGCTTTTGGAGCTGCGCCAACCCCGCCTGCCAGGATGAGTTACCGGAGATCATCTTTCAGCTAACCACCTGCCGGAATTTGAGCTTGAATGTATACTGGCCCGGCGATTTGTAACCGGCGGTCCAGTTCGTGTCTTCAAGCCAGTAATTCGTGAACGCTACCTGCGACGCGTCCGGATAGTAAGCAAACTGTCCGCCCGCCAAGGCAAAATTCATGAAGCCGGACCATGCCTGCACGTCTGAGCCAATTCCCACCCATTCCATTTCCAGGCTCAAGAACGTGTCGATACGCTCGATGACGGACTCGCGCACACCGCTCGATGCGAGGTTGTCATGGCGAATGGCCTTGAGCTCGTAGGCCGGTACATTGCGCGGCGGCCGCTGGAACTGCAGGGTTGTTGGCCCTGTACCCGTGTTATAGACGATCTGTGGATAGGCCATATAAAGGCGCTCGTCTCGAACGATATCCTCAGCCGCCGGCGTATGGGCTCTTCTGCACGCTTGTGGCATTCAGGGTGACGCCGCGCGCCACTCCAGTGTTTAAGGTGGTCGCCAGCCAATTCGCTGCATCCGCATCGCCCATAATCGCTACCGTTAAGTTGCCTGCAGGTTGCGACGGTGCTGCCCCTGGCGCGAGCGCGGATGCCGA
>JASHYZ010000486.1 GCA_030042795.1 Terriglobia bacterium
GATACCGAAATTCGGTTACTGGCCGTCGAGGTGGCGCGCATCCTGGTGAAGGAGAGCCCCAATATCTTCCACGATATCGAGATTGTTGATGAGCCGGACGGGTTGCCGTCCGTCCGCGTACAGCACTCGAAGGTTTAGCGCGCGGCCGATCCCGGGCTGGTTGGCCTGTGGTTACCGGTGCTAAACAGAAGACATTAAGCCGTGCCCTTATGGGCCGCACCATGTGTCATGACTTAATGCGTTCTGTTTAGGAGCGAAAAGTGCTAGACGCCCATTCCGGGCTGTGGTATTATCTCGGTGCGTTTGTTGCTCTTGTAGGACCTTTGCGTTCGAAGTGAAGGGCTGCAAGGTAGCGCTTGCAGCCGTTTTATTTTTAGCCTGAAGGCCGGGAGAACAGACAGTATCAAACTTGAAGGAGTAGAAGTAAAAGTGAGTAGCAACAGGGAGCGTGGAACTGTCAAGTGGTTCAATTCTGCCAAGGGATATGGCTTCATCCAGCGTAGCGAGGGTGAAGACGTCTTTGTCCATTACTCAGCCATTCAGGGCGACGGCTATCGCAACCTCCAGGAGGGTGCGTCCGTCGAGTTCGAAGTGGTCAAGGGTCCCAAAGGCTTTCAGGCCGCAAACGTGGTTCAGGTCTAGTCCTTTAGGGAGCCGGACTCACCGTCCGGCTCCCTGCGCTTCAACATTTGATCCATTTCCAAGTCACCGCCGCTCGCATTTCCAACCGTAGTGTGGAATTTCCAGGATGCCGGCATTCTGCTGTCATCGCCCAGTCCGCCTGATGGTTCGACCCGGAGTAGAGTTCGGCCCTACAAATAGGCGCCAGGCGGTGGCCGCCCGGGCGAGTGGAGAATTGCTTCAATGGACGTGATGTTGGACGAGATTGTCCAGCAACCCGCGGCGCTCGCCGACCTGCGCAAATACTACGAGAGTCCAGGCGCAATTCCTCGCAAAGCCGTTCGGAGCTTGGCCGCTCACTGGCCGCCTACCGTAGTTTTCACGGGAATGGGCTCGTCGTTGTTTGCAGCTTATCCTGCCCAAGCCTATCTCGCATCCCGCGGCATCCGCGCCGTGGTATGGGAAGCGGCCGAACTTCTCCATCATCACCTGGGGGTTCTGCGATCCGACACGCTGCTGGTGGCGGTGTCGCAATCCGGCGAGACCGTGGAAGTGACCAAACTCTTGAACCGTTTGCCCGAAAGGATCGGCGTGGCAGCGGTAGTAAACGTCGAGCGCAGCACGCTGGCGCGCCGCGGCAGCGTCTTGCTTCCCATGATGGCGGGACGGCAAGCCAATGTAAGCACCAAGACCTACGTTTGCAGCGTGGCCGTGCTGATGTACCTGGCGTTCGCGATCACCAACGAATCCCACCGTCATCTCACCCAGGTTTTGCTCCAGGCGATTCACGCGCAGGAACGCGTCCTGGAACGGCGTCACCTGGTCATGGCTCCCACGGTTGAGTTCTTCAATCATCCGCCGTATGTGGCCTTGATGTCGCGCGGTCCCGATCTGGCTTCCGCATTCCAAGGCGCGCTAATGTTGAAAGAAGTTGTCCGGATGGGCGCCGAGCCCATCAGCGCCGCCCAGTTCCGCCACGGCCCGATTGAGATTGTGAATCCCAATCACCGATACGTCATCTTTGCCCGGCAGCGGCAGCCTGACTCACGGGCAAAACGCGCCACCAATACCGGCCGCCTGCTGCTTCGCCTCGCCAAAGACATTCAATCCCACGGAGGCAAGGTTCTTCTATTCACTGACCTGCCCTTTCCGGACACGACGAATGTGCGCATGCTAAAGGTTGAGCCTCTCAAGCTGGGCCTCGGAACCCTGGTTGACACGCTATACATGCAGTTGCTCGCTCACGATGTCGCCGTTCGGGCTGGGCTCGAGCCTGGAAGGTTTTGGATTGCTGAGGGCGTTACTCGCGTCGAGTAACGCCGATAACCTTTTGGCGATACGCAGCGTCATAAGCACTCGCTGCTCCCACGACGCTGAGGTTGAGACTGCCGGCCTGCCGGCTTGACACTGAAAGCTGCAGTCGGTGCAGCGAATCTTCGCGCCCGGGCGCGAAGAGGTGGAATCACGCCATCAAGAGGAGGCAGAAAATGAGAGCGAGAATTTTGACCGGTGTCGCCGCATTGCTGATCGCCACTTCGTTGCACGCCCGGCAGAATCAGAAGATCGAGGTCGAAGGTGGCGATGTCGATGATCGCGGCTCGGCCCGCGTCCTCTACTGGAACGACTCGGCGCATGCTGCTGCCGGACAGTTCGCCATCAATTACGGCCGGCCGGTTTGGCGCAAGGAATACGAAGACTCCGCTAAGTTTGACTCCATGACTAAGGGCAAAGTCTGGCGGATGGGAAGCAACTATTGGTCGAACCTCTATACGGATGTTCCGCTCACGATTGCAGGAACCGCCGTGGCTCCGGGCCTGTATTTCCTGGGCCTTCAGCGATCAGCCGACGGCTCCTCGTGGAGCCTGGCGTTTATTGATCCGGTCAAGGTCCGAAAGGCTCGCATCGATGCCTTTCAGATCAGCAAGGCCAAGGTGGAATTCACGGCGCCGATGAGTATCGAGCCTGCCACTTCGGAAGCCGTCGAAAAGCTCACCCTCACCGTGACCCATCCGGAGAATGACATTCACAACGCCACTCTCAAAGTAGCGTGGGGACACCTCGCGCTCACAGCTCCCATCAAGGTTAGGGCCGGCGACTAAGCGCGCCGAACGCCGAGATGACTCAAGGCGGCTTCGCGACGTGGCGGCCCGAACTCGATTATCCATGATCCTGCCCGCTCAGCGCTTGAACGGCCGCTGGCCCAAGATCTTGCCGCCTTCCTGAATCGTGTAAGTGGCGTTGGCGCGGAGGCTCTTGAGTGCGTCCTTCTGGCCGCTGGGCCAGTCGATCTCAACGTTTGCGGCAGACGCCTTGCCGAGACCGAACGTCAACGTCAATTCGCTTTGCGAGCAGTAGCTGGAACCCGCGTGCACCGTTTGTTCTTCTTCGCCATCCGCGTGCCCTAGTGCACGGACGTGAACGACAGCGCCGATGCCATCCCGATTCGACCGGACGCCGACGGTGTGAATTCGAATGGCATTGTTCTGACTCCCGCCTACGTTGTGGAACAAATAAGCTGGTCCGCCGTTCGTGGTCAACAGAATGTCAGGCGCGCCGTCGTTATCGATATCGGCGTGGGCGGCGCCACGCGCAATCAGCGGCTTGGTGAAACCGAGTTGCTTCCCGACGTCTTCGAAGCGGGCATTTCCCTTGCTGTCCCGGCCTTCGTTGTGGAAGGCCAACGGCAATTCGGCGTAGGCGACCTGAGGCTGAATGCGATTGATGTCGGGCTCGATATGGCCATTCACCACAAACAGATCCGGCAAGCCGTCGAGGTCATAGTCAAAGAAGAAAAGTCCGAAGGAGAGCGAGAGCAGGCTTGACCGCCCGATGGATGAAGCCGGGGCAATGTCAATAAAAAACCGGTTTTTTTCGTTGTGATAGAGCCCGATCATCTGGTTTGAGAAGTTGCCGATGGCCAAACTGGGGTAGCCGGAATCATCGAAATCCCGCGCGTCGATGCCCATGGCGCCGCGCGCAATCCCGTCCTCGCTGAAGGCGATGCCCGCCTGCACGGCTTGTTCGGTGAAAGTGCCGTTGTGATTGTTGTGATAGAGCTTGTTCGGCTGCGTGTCGTTGGAAACGGCGATATCCGGCCAGCCGTCGCGGTCGTAATCAATGATGGCTACACCCAGAGACTTGCTGGTTGTGTCGGCGATCCCGGCTTTGCCCGTAACATCCTCGAAGCGGCCATTGCCAAGGTTATGAAACAGGCGGCAGGTGTCGCCGTGGTAGGCTTCCGGCGTGCAGTAGGACTTGGTGTGACCATCGAGCGAACAGTAGATGTCTGTCTTCGGCGTCCACTGTACGTAATTGGTGACGAATAAATCGAGCTTGCCGTCGCGATCGTAATCAAGCCAGGCCGCGCTGGCGCCGAAGCCGGAGTTATTAACGCCGGCCTCCCGCGTGACGTCCTTAAAGGTGCCATTCCCTTGGTTATGGAATAGCCGCGACTGCCCGAGCCCTGTAATGTAGATGTCATCCCAGCCGTCGTTGTCGTAGTCGCCGATCGCGACGCCCATTCCATACATCTCGACTGCCAGGCCCGCGCGGGCGGTGACGTCCGTGAAAGTGCCGTTGCCGTTGTTGTGATAGAGCTTCAGAGTCCGATATTGGCCGGAGTGATGGTCAGGAAAATCAGCGCCTTGAACCAGGAGGATGTCCGGATTTCCATCATTGTCGTAATCAATGAAGGCGCAGCCGGCCCCCAGGGTCTCCGGCAGGTAGTACTTGCCGAAGGCCCCGGTATAATGAACAAAGTCAATGCCTGATTTTTGCGTGATATCTACGAAGTGAACAGAAGAATCGGCGGCGACAGAGCCGGCGCGCCCTCCAAAGCGAGTGGGAAGAATGCACAGGCTGATGATGCCTGCCGAGATGCAGACGCAGATGACTCGAATTAGGCTAGTGTCGTGTCTCAGAAGTTCGCGGCTTAAGTTAGCTCCGAAGGAGCGGCATAACTTAGCCCACGGCGCCAGCCGTGGGGTCAGAGGGCGCTCTCCTTTTCCTCTTTCCCTCTCCCGTCCTCGCGGGAGGCGGGTGTCGAAGGCGGGGTGAGGACGCTCCAGCCCAGAGCTCGCGCCCTGGGCTACAATATGCCGCCCGTTCAGGGCTTTAGAGAGCGCAGTCCCACGAATAAGCCGTTGGCGCTTGAGGATCACTTGGACGCCGGTCCTGCCGCAACCCATGCGGCTTCAGAAACACGCGGTTCATGCCGGCCGGCCGGCGAGCCTAAGCTCTTGGTTGCTGCCGTACTTACGTGCACGCCCGGCCTCAGCTCCCGTCGTTCGGCATACTGCGCCCGGCCTTTTGGCCGCTCCAGGGCTTCCGAGACGTGTTCGTGGATGGGCTGTGCCTCGTTGTTATCATCGGGGTGAGCGAGTTTGAAGGGCCCGGTAATGGCCTGCGCAGCTTCGTTCGCCTTGAAGCGCATGTAGAGCTTCTCTTCCCGTGAAGCCAGTGCGTCCTCATTAAGGCCGCGGTAACAAAGCATCAGGTTGTAGTGGGCTTCCAAATCCTCGGGGTCAATGCTCAAGGTGTGATTATACTCCGCCACGGCTTGGTTGTATTTGCGCTGTAGGAACAGCATGCGTCCCATCTGATTGCGGTTCACACGATCTCTCGGGTAGCGCGCAGCCGCCAGGGCGAATTGTTGATACGCGGCGGAGTAGTCGCCGTCCGCCTTCAAGGTGAGACCGCTGAAGTAATGGGCGCTGGCAAGGTCAGGATTCAGCCGGAGAGCTTGCGCGAGCAGCGGTTTCGCCGCAACCGTGTTGCCTTCCTGAATTCGCGCCCGCGCCACATTCACCCAGCCGTCAGCGTAATCGGGTCGAATCCTGGTGACGGTTTCGAAGGCGCGCTCGGCCCCTTTCAGATCGCCTTGCAGCAGCAACCCGATGCCGTAGTCGTTCCAGCGTTCCCAGTCGTGCCCGTCGAGGGCAATGGACTCCTCAAACTCAGACTGCCGTTTGGCCGAGGCGATCACCGGAACTGTCTTCGTATCTTGAGCGATCACCACGATGGGAACGTCAGGGATCCCTTTGATGCGCTCCGAGTCGTCCGCCGTCGAACCTGTAAACAGCCATTTGCCGTCGTCGTAGCTCCGAGTAACGTCAGGGTTAGGGTTTGCAGGATCGCGCACGCCGGCAAACGCCCATTGCGTGTTCCACCAACTGAATTTGCGATAATTCAGCTTGGCCGTCAGAGTAATGTGATCGCCTACGTGGCGCGGGACTGTCAGCCGGAAGTGAACCGTATCGGCGGCGCCGGGCGGAATCAGGCGAGCATAGACCGTCGCTCGGGTCGACCAGGCGTTGCGTTTGTTGATTACGTTGCCGTGCTCGTCAATCTGCAAGGACTTGTAGAAGTGCGCTCCGGGGTCCACCGGACCCTTACCGTTATCAGCCGCCTCGCCGCTCCAGAAGATCACGTTGCCGCTGCTATCTTTCGCCTGTAGCTCCACCCAGCAGTCAAAGGCGTCCACGGTGCCGCCCGGGAAGAAATGACCCAGCTTGCGCGTGCGCACCACCACTTCAACGCGCGCGGTCTGGCCGGGATGGAGTTCAGCCGGCGCCCGTCCCAGCGGTGCCATCAGCTTCGCGGGCGCGGCGCTGGTGGCCACAGCGGCCGAGAGTCCTTGGGACGATTCCTCGCCCACGGCGAAGCTGCTGTTCAGTTGGGGCCCTTCGCCCGCAGTGGTGCGGCGCATTATCGCAGCGCCTTCCGCAGGCTCTTCGGCCAGCGCGAAGATATCGACGCTGAGAGCGCCCTTCAGGAATTTCTCGACATCCGCCACCTGCGTCTCATCGCCGTACGAAGTAGGCACGGCGGTGTTGGCGGCTGCAAAGCGATGCGAATGTACCATGCCGTTGATGTTCCCGAAATCCTTGGAAGGAACCAGCGGCATGTGGCAATCAACGCACATCTGCGGCTTCGGCGGATAGTAGAAGGACCTCGCGCCCAAGCCTGAGACGCCGCTCGCCTGCCAGTTGTCATAATCGTCAAAGCCTCGAAGCCAGCGATAGTGGTTCACCGGAAAATCCAGATGGACCTTGTGGCAGGCCGAGCAGAACTCGGGCACCTGCGCCCGGGCACGATGGAACGGCTTGAGGAAGGCAAAGCGATGGGGCTTGGGATCAAGCCTCACGTCGTAATCGTGGAGGAAGCGCAGGAACGGGTTCTTACTTTCCGCCAGCTCGGCCAGTTTCGGGTACTCAAAGGTGATGCCTCCCTGGCCCATTGTGCTATCCACGTGAACGATAGCGTGGCACGACATGCAGCCCAGGCCGTTTTGGCCGGCGGGTGTATGTTCGATTTCGCGGATGGGAAATCTCTGCATCTTGCCAGCGATCGAAAGGGCGTGGTCATGGCAGCCGCCGCACCACAGCGACGGCTTGATGCCGATAGTGTCCTGCATGTACTCGACGGCCTTGCGGTACCACTGGTTGTTGAACGACGCGAAGTGGTGCATGGAGCTTTCCCACTGGTCGTAGATGTCTGGGTGGCAGCGGCGGCAGGACTCCGAATTCATGAAGAATGTGGAGAGAATGGGCCGCCCATCGGAAGTTCGGGCCGAGCTTGGAAACATCAGGCTCGAGGCCCCGCCCCCTTCCTCATCCATTGAGAGCGGGGGAATGGATGGATTGCGGATGATGTACTCGGAATTAGGAAAATAATGCTGCCAGCCAGCAGCCGCCAAGTAGAACACCAGCGCCCCGAACATCACGCCGGCGCACCAGCGCCACGCGCGCGCCTGCAATTGCCAATTCCCGGCTTCCAACTCTGGCGGCCCTTTCGCCAGCTTCGCCTCCGCCTTGGAAATCTCTAGCTCAAAATCCGATGGGCGCCCGCCGGCGCTGGCGGCTTCGGCCTTGACTGCGGAGTCTGATTCCGAGGCCGATTTCGAAGCTAATCTGGCACGCGACTTGAAAGCTCGAATTTCAAATTCCGGATTTCCGCCACCCGGCCTGACAAACGCCGGCGCCGTACCAGAAACCGGCGCCACGCTTGCAGCTCCCGCTTCCGCCCCCGTCGCTACAGCGGCTGTCGGAACTGCCGGTGCGGCGCCCTGCTCGGCCGCCGCCGTGGCACCGGCCGTTCCTGTACCCGGCTGGCTGGCAACCTCCGCTCCCCTGCCCGTCTGGGCTTCTGCCTCCCGTTCGCGGTTCCAGGCCTGCGCCACGCGCAGGGTGAAGTGCAGCAGCAAGAAGAAGAGTCCGCCGATCGCGCACCCCACGTGAAGATACAGTTCCTCACTGTGAGGGCGCGTCATGCCGGCGATAGCCAGATACACCCCAAACACAGCGGCGCCAGCGAGCAGAGTGAGCGCCAGGGCAGCCGTCCTGGTGGCAAAGTATCTCCGGTGGCGAACCACAAAAGCCACTAAGAGAATTCCCACCAGAAGACCCAGGAAGGGGTGCGCCAAATCGTTGGAGACGTAAAAAATATTGGGACTGCTGAAGGCAGCGACGTACGCGCTATTCGCCACCAGAAGAAGGCCCAAGACAATCAGCCATTTTCCGAGGGGAAAAGACGAACTCGAGGGACGGTCGTCGTTCACGGCAAGCTCTGGGGCCAATTCTCGCTACAGCTTCTAATAAAGGAAGACAACGCGACTCATGTATCAGTGTCAACCCTGATGTCGCGAAGGCGTACTCGTCTTCCAGGCCAGGGTGCCATCTTAATCCAAATCGGAAGCGTGGGAGCGATCCTAATCAATCTAAATCCGTCAGCTAGTCTCTTCATGCTACCAGGGTTGAATCCGCTGCGCTGAAGGCGCTTGAAGCGCGGCAGTTTTGGAGTGTGGTAGCCCTTCGCTTCACTCAAGGGCAGGCTGGTTACCGCTTTCTCTTAGGCCAGCCCGCTGGCCGCACCGCCATTCGGATTGCACTGAAAATGACACCCCGGCATCCGGGGCGGCGGGCAAGCTAGCCGAACCAAAGCGAAAGCGCCATTTACCGAGCCTTCCTTGCCATAGCCCGTTCCATCTCCATATAACATCGACTGCGAGGCCTCCAATCTTAGTGCGCTGCGAAGCGCAGGAGTAGTTGACACGGGGGCAGGAGCAGTCGGATAACTTGACCAGATAGCCAATTGAATGAATTAGCGACTCCATCGAGAGCGGCGACTCGGGGCCAGAGTCTTGCCGGGGTGGCTTAGGAGCCCGTCGGCTTCCCTGGCAAGGAGATTCCGGGAGTGCACCGCATCCTGGACTCTGCTCCAAGACAATTCTTTTGACTTATCCGGCCCCGCCCTGTTAGTTTGACCCGTCACGAGGCAACCGCTCCCGGCGGCTGCCGCAATACCGCATGGAGGAACCTATGTTTACGGCAACCGCCAATTTGATCTTGCCCAGCACCACCACGGGATCGTTTCCGCGTCCGCGGTGGTACGACGTGAGCATGTGGGGCCGCCCCCTCGACACCTGCATGCTCGACGTGCGCTTTCGAGAGAAGTTTCAAGACGGCATGGCCGTGCTCATCAGCGACCAGGAGCGCGCCGGGCTCGACATTCTAACCCACGGGGACCTGCACGTAGATGAAGACCTGGCGGGCCGCGCCTGGCACCACTACCCCTTGCAGCGCTGGGCGGGATTCGAAGGCGACTACTTGCAGCCGGAGGAGACGACGGCGCCATGGCTGCACTATCCGCCGGGCACGTTGCTGAACGAGATCTACACCGGCTGGCGCTGGCCACACGTGGTGGATAAGATCGAGCACCGGCCGCTTGACTACCCGAAGCTGTGGCGCCTCGCGCAAGGAAAGACGCGCAAGCCCGTCAAGTTCGGCACCTGTTGCTCCCAGGTGATGGCGCTGTTTCTGGACATCCACACGCCCAAGTACCAAGACAAGCGCGAAGTGATCTGGGACATGGCTGAGGCCATGAACAAAGAGCTGCTGGCGCTGCGGCATGCCGGTTGCCGCTGCATCCAGATCGAGGAACCTACCTTTCACTTTATGGCGAACACTTACGGCAAGGATCATGCCGAAGTGAAGTTTATGATTGATGCTTTCAACCGCGAGGTTCAGGGGCTTGACGACGTTGAGCTGTGGATCCACACCTGCTGGGGCAATCCCAACATGCAGCGCGTGATGGAGGACACGAGCTACGCCAACTCCATTGAGATTTACCTAGAGCGCTGCCGCGGCGACGTCTGGACGCTCGAGATGAAGGATCGCAATCAGAAGGATCTCGATCTGTTCGAACCTTTCAAGCATGATCTCAAGAAGAAGATCTGCATTGGCGCCGTCAGCCACCGCTCGCTTCAGGCGGACCGGCCGGAGGACGTAGCGGGCGAGATTCGCAAAGCCCTGAAGTACATCCCGGCAGACCGGCTTATCGTCTCGAGCGATTGCGGCTTCGGACGCCAAGGCTGTAACCGTGAAATCGCTTTCTACAAAGCCAGCGCCATCGCGCAAGGCTGCAACATCGTGCGGCGTGAACTCGGCCTGACGACGACCTACGTGCCGGCCGCCGATCGCGTCCTGCAGATTGATGTGGTGCCCGGCCGGGATAACTGACGATTTTCGATTCAAAGGTATGCTCCCCATCGCTGGAAGGCGACGAGCTTCAAGGCTGGTTGTAGGAGGCCGTCGGGGGCGGCGCTTCATAGTCCCGGCCATACAAGTTTTTGTGTTTGGCGAGTAAGTCACCGGACTCCGCCAGACGAATTTCTCCAAGAGAGAGGGACGAAGGGGAGATCTCAACCGCGCGGGACAGACTCTTTAGCGTCTCGGGAAGGCAGCGCTCATCCCAGATGTTAAGTTGATAGCGGCCGGGCAGCACGTTGTTGATGGCGAAATCGCCCGTGGCGGACGAAATGGCGTAGTAAGGAGATTGAGTAACGATCACGACCGCGCTCATCTGGGGATGAATGTTGCAAAAGATATACGAAACCCCAGGAGAGTTGAAAGTGACCCCGCGCGTGGTGCCGGCCTCATAGAGTCCAAGATCAAACCGTTTGCCGTTGAACAACGAGAAGACATTGTGAAAAAAGGGATCGTCGTTGGGGAAGTCAACGACTGCGCCCAGCGGTACCACCAGGATATGAGGAACGAATCTTTTGTTCTTCTGCACGAGCCTGTAACGGATGGGAGTTGCCGTGCCAGGAACGTTAGGTAACGCAGCCGTCGAGCTTGACGGATTCAGCCAGATTACGGCGCCGGAGCTGTTAGCTGCACTTCCCTTGGCGCTCTCAAGCGTCACCCGCCCTTTCACATTCACGGCTTGAGCCCCGAAACTGCAGCAGGCAAGTACCAGCCCCACGGACAAGAGCCAGTATTGTTCGCTCCGAATCATACCTCCACACTCCACATACGCTGCTCGCGCCGATTGGGTGAATACACGGCCTGCGATGATCCTTCAAAAAAGAGTCGCAGCGCTCAAACTCACCTGATTGGCGGTGAATATTCCGGGCTGAGACTCGGCTGTCCGCAGGCGGCGGTACTCCGCCGAGAACATGAGGTTCGAACGCAAGTGGTAAATGCCGTTCACAAACGCGCTCTGGTTCCTTCCGATCAGCGGACCCGGGTAGCTGCCGCCCTGTGTGACATACTGCAAGTTCGCAGGGGTCGAGAAGTCCTCGCCAAAAGCTCCATTGAATTCGAGTCTCGCGAACGGCATGAACTTCAACTGCGTCCAACCACCTGTCGAACGGGATGCCTGAACGGCCGTCTCGGGATAGCCTGATTCGCCGCTAAAGGCAACGCTTTGGCCCTCGGCCGCGCCCAGACCTCCGATAGCGCGGCCTGTATAGAATTCACCGGTCACGGAAAACCAACGGCTGAGCGGAACTCTCCAGTCGGCAGTTCCTGCCCAGGCGTTGATGATGCGGTCGAATCCCCAATTCTGGCGTGCGTAATATCCGCCCACTCCGAAGGACAGAGGATTGTCTTGCGAACCTTGTCCCCAAGCAACCCTGGCGGCGTACGCAGGCTGGCCTGAGCTCTCGCCGGGTCCGGCAACACGATAGGGCGAGCCAGATGGCACTTCGCCCGCCAGCGGGTCCATGATGCCGCCTTGCAGTGTCACCGTAGACCCGTCGGGCGCAGCGATGCGATGCTCGATATAAGCCTGGGGAGTCCACTGCCAGAGGTTACCCGCAGCCGCCAGCGCCGGGTAAGCCACAGACGCCAGCGACGTGGGCGAGAGCGGCGAGAAAAACGGACCGTACTGGCCGATCACCAACGATGTGTTCTGCCAGTCCAGTCGAACGCCGGCCGTCCGCAGGCGGATGAGGCCGGAATCAACACCGTTCGGAGTCTGAGGAAAGCCGCCGAAGAAGTCCACTCGGATGTCGGCCTGGGTTTTGGCGCCTGCGATCTCGGGACCGAATACATCCAAACCCAAGATCGACTGGCGTAGCGTAGCTCCAGCGCCGGCGTTAGGCATCCCAGGGTCGCGAGCCGTAGCGTAATCTGGGAGATCAAAGTTGTCGGTTGCTCCGCGTGTGGTAAAGGCGTTGAAGAGCGCCATGCCAGAGAGCCTTACCCGGTATTTCGAACTACTTTCGACCTTGCTCTGATCCTGATCGCTGACCTCTGAACTCAGCAGTTGCTGAGCCTCCTCGAGTTTGGATACGCGGGCGTCGAGCTGCGTCCCAGCACTCTCGTTGGATGGCGCAGCGTTCGCTTCCAGCGGAGAAGTAACTGGCTTAGCCTCTCGCGCGGACGCGAGATCATCTTTGAGAGCTAGCAACTCCGCTCGCGTTTGTCCCAACTCCTGCTTCAGCGCTTCAGCCTCGCTGTGCGCCGCGGCCACCTCCGCGCGCATTTCCCGCAAGGCTGAACTGAGTTCTTGAACCTGCCCCTGGAGCTCGTCCAAGGCAGGTTGACGTGCAGTCGTCTGCGGGGTGGACGCCCCGGACGGTGATTGCGGGGCCGCGGTGAGACTAACTACCAGAACAGCGAGTATCGAGCTCGACATGATCTTGACGATGGGAAGCAAGCGGAGCAACTTCATACGACCTCCTCGAACCGACTGAGATCAGCGATCTGCGGCATGACACGACGATTTGATTGGGCTCATAACAGCCGGACGGCCATTCTATAGCTGTAAAATGCGCTCCCGGCCTAAGAGCTGTCCCTCGCCTTGGCAAGATTAAACCCCACCAGCGATTTTAGTCGCACCCACCCACTCCAGCCCTCCGGTGACAAAAATTTTACAAGAAATTCCCATTGACATTACGCCTTGGTAGAACGCTCGACACTGCAAAGGTGAGGGTTAGTGCACTCAGAGGGTAGCGTTGCAGTGCGGCACTGGTGAGGCCACGACTGACAATACTTTTACGTTTTCGATGCATCTTGATGACACCTGAAGCCTGGAGGCCGCCCAGAATCGTCACGTCGAGAGGCCAGGTGGATAAGCCGCGCTTGAACCCTCATCGGTTCAAGCGAAGGCGGTGGCTTCTCCTCAATCTCAACATCAAAAGGAGAAGAAAGCATGACAACCTTGCACCAATGGTGGAGCCGTGCGATGACTGCCACTGCTCTTCTGGCCCTCGTCGTAGGGTCGGCGTCGACTCCAGCCACAGCCCAATACGCCATGAAGGCCCTGGTTTCAAACATCCCAGGGTCAGCCTGGACCGACCCGAATCTTCTAAACGCCTGGGGCATCGCCAATTCGTCATCAGGCCCTTTCTGGATCTCCGATAACGGAACAGGACTATCGTCGTTTTACACCGGGACCGGTTCGCCTGTCGGCATGATTACTGTGCCCGGGGCGCCCGGCAACGACCTTGGGTCGCCCACCGGCATCGTGTACAACAGTAGCTCGGATTTCGTTGTGACGCAGAATAGCGTTTCGGGATCGTCCATCTTCCTCTTTGACACGCTGGACGGCACCATCAGCGGCTGGAACCCCGAGGTGAGTCCCTCGGAAGCTGTCATCGCGGTTGACAACTCGGACTCGGGCGCGGTCTACACTGGTCTCGCCATCGCCACCAACAGCAATGGCACCTTCATTTTCGCAGCCGATAGCTGGAACAACGAAGTCGATATGTACGACGGGAACTTCAACCTGGTAAAGCACATCACCGATCCCACCATTCCAGCAGGCTTCACACCCTTCAACGCCCAGACGATCAAGAATTACATCTTCGTAACTTATGCCGCCGTCTCCGGCGGGCCAGGCGGGTATGTGGATATCTTCAACACCTCGGGTGATTTTGTGAAGCGCTTTATCTCTGGAAGTCCTCTGAACCAGCCCTGGGGCGTTGCATGGGCTCCCTCTACTTTCGGTCCCGAGAGCGGGACAATTCTGATCGGCAATAACACGAACTCCGGCACCATCAACGCCTTTGACCTCAAGACAGGCGCGTTCAAAGGCGCGTTGATGGGCGTCAATGGCAAGCCCCTCATCATCAACGGGCTCTGGGCAATAGAGTTCGGCGCCGGAGGTGCCAACAATGGGCCCACCAACCACCTGTTCTTTACCGCCGGGCCGAATGACACCGATGGCTTCTTCGGAGTTATCTCTCCGGTATTCCAATGACAACCACCCTCCAAGCTTCGGGCTCCGGGGTCCGTGCAGTGAAGGTACGGCTTCGGAGCCTGAGGGTACCGACCTAACGTCGAGGTATACTCGTATGAGCGGCGCCGCGCCGGACGGCTCCGCACCATCATTCACGGAAAATTGAGGCACCCTATGCAAAGAATCTTGGCGATTGAAGATGACCGGCGAATTCATAAAATGCTGAAGCTCGCCTTTGAGCCTGAAGGCTATTCCCTGGAAGTCGCCGCGGACGGACCCACGGGACTTGCCGCCTTCCGCAACCTCAAGCCGGCTGTAGTCATCCTCGATCTCATGCTTCCCAAGCTCTCGGGGCGAGAGATCATTCGCGAGATTCGCAAAGAGTCGCCGTCGCAACCTGTTATCATCTTGAGCGCCGTTTCCGAGGAAGTGGACAAAGTTCTGCTCCTCGAGCTCGGAGCTGACGACTACGTTACCAAGCCCTTCAGCCCGAAAGAGCTGCTCGCGCGCGTCCGCGCGCTGACGCGAAGGGCGGAAAAGGCGCTGCCCGGTGAGCGCTATAGCTTCGCCGATGTCCTCATTGACTTCCCGAAGATGGAAGTCACGCGCGATGGTAACACGGTGACGCTGACGCCGCACGAGTTCAAGACCTTGAAGTATTTCACCGAGAACCCGGAGCGCGTCCTTTCGCGGGATGAGCTTCTGAACCAGGTGTGGGGCTACGAATGTTACCCGTCCACCCGCACGGTTGACAATCACATCCTCCGGCTCCGCCAGAAACTCGAGAAGGATCCGGTTAATCCTTTGCACTTCCGCACGGTCCACGGCGCGGGTTACAAGTTCGTCCCTTTCCTGAGAACCCAGGACGTTAGTTGACAAACAGGGCGCCAGATTTAAGCTCGTCCACGATGCGTGAGCCCACCCGAGCCCGCCCCTGGTACTCAGAAATCAGCCGCCGCGGACGCTTGCGAACCAAATTCCTACTCTCGCTGCTGGTGATTTCCGCCTCGTTGACGTGCTCCACCTTGCTGGTGGTCCGCCACCGCGTGCAGTTACAAGTGCGGGAACAGATCCGCGAGGCTCTTGAGAGCTCAGTGGTGACGTTCCAACACTTTCAGGGCCAGCGCGAGATCACGCTGGAGCGATCGGCCGCACTGCTCGCGAACGTACCCACGCTCAAATCACTGATGACATCCGCGGACCCCCGGACCATACAGGATGGCTCGATAGAGCTGTGGCAAACCATTGGAAGCGATCTCTTTGTGCTGGCGGACCGCGGCGGGCGTCTCATGGCCCTGGACGCTAATACCCCTGAGTTTTCCTCTGCCGAAGCCCGGAATCTGTTGCAACAGTCCCTTCACAGCGAGGCGTCGCGTGACTGGTGGTTCGGCGGCGGCCACTTGTTTCAGGTGTTTCTTCAGCCGATCTATTCCGGCGAGCCTTCGAACGGCGTCGAACTGGGCGTTCTGGTGGTCGGATACGAGATCAACCGCCAGGTCGCGGCGGACGTGCGCCGGGTGGCCTCGAGCGAAGTCGCCTTTCGCTACGGTCCGAACCTCGTGACCAGCACCCTTTCCGCGCAGCAGAACGAGGAACTTAGGAAGCAGGCCTCATTGCGGCCAACGGCGGCGGGAGCCGCGCCAGTCGATATCGATCTCGGCCAGGAAAGGTTCCTGGCCACGTCCACGGACCTCGCGTCGGCCAGCGGACTTAGCGTGAGCCTGATCGTGCTCAAGTCCTACGATCAGGCTACCGCCTTCGTCCAGAGCCTCAACCGCTGGCTGGCTGGGCTTGGTCTCGCTGCCATTCTGGCCGGCAGCGTTCTGGTTTACCTCATCTCTGATACGTTCACCCGCCCGTTGGCTCGGCTGGTGGGCGGCGTGCACGCTCTCGAAAAGGGTGATTTCAATTACCCGCTCGAGGCCCGGGGGAACGATGAAGTCTCGGAACTGACCCACTCGTTTGACCAGATGCGACGCACCTTGCGCAACACCCAGCAGGAATTGCTGAATGCAGAGCGCCTTGCAACCATCGGGCGCATGGCCAGTACGGTGTCCCACGATCTGCGGCATTCTCTCACGGCGATTTTGGCTTACGCGGAGTTCCTGTCGGAAAGGAACCTCTCCGAAAGCCGGCGGGTTGAGTTTTACCAGGAAATCCGGCAGGCCGTGAACCAGATGACAGACCAGTTGCGCGCGTTGCTGGAATTTTCGAAGGACAAGCTCGTTTACCACCCTGTGCATGCAAGCGTTGCAGATATTATTCACCATTCGATTCACACGGTTCGAGCGCGTCCGGAATTCCGCGGAATTCAGACCACGACTTCGTTTGAAAACGGGTGCGAGGGTTGGTTTGACGCCGGGCGCCTCGAAAGGGTGCTTCAGAACCTGCTCTTCAATGCTTGTGAAGCCGTGTCGCCGGAGGGCGGTCGCATCGAGGTCAGCACGCGTCAAACCGCGACTGCGCTGGAAATTCGGGTGGCCGACAACGGTGGCGGCATCCCGGAGGAGATTCGCGCGAATGTCTTCCAGCCGTTCGTGACCTCCGGCAAGGACAACGGCATCGGCCTCGGCTTGGCGGTGGTACAAAAGATCGTTCAGGAGCATAACGGAGAAGTCGTTGTAGAAAGTACCGGAAGTGATGGCACTGTCATCCGCATCACGTTGCCTGCGGTTCCATCTGAAAACGAGGTAGCCAGTCAGAAGCCCGCCTGATCAGCTCCGGTTGTTCTCCACTAGCCGCTCTTATCCTACGCTTTTGGATGTGCCTTATCGTAGACCTCGATCAGCTTCTGGATCGACACTTGGGTGTATTTCTGGGTCGTTGAAAGGCTGACATGACCCAGCATCTCCTGAATCGCCCGCAGGTCAGCACCCTCGGCCAACAAATGTGAAGCGAAGGCGTGGCGCAACCCGTGTGGGCTCACGCGCACGTTGGGACCGTAAAGCCGAACGTACTTCTTAACCAGGCGATCCACCGAGCGCGTCGTCAGCCGCCGGCCGCGCGCGTTTAGAAACAGAGC
>JASHYZ010000487.1 GCA_030042795.1 Terriglobia bacterium
AGCAGTGGGATTCCGCTGCAGTCGCAGGTGCAGTTCAACTCCAGGCGGGTGGAAAGCGGGGTTTTCCGTCTGGAGCCTGCGGATGATCTCAACAAGGGCGAATACGGTTTCTATCTGTTCCGGGGGCGCGATCTGCCCGGTTTCCTCTACGACTTCTCGGTGCCGACCGAGAAATGATGTACCTCTACCACGCGACGGCGCCGGGCGTCAAGCTGCTGGCCTGAGTCGCGGCCTTGGCGCTGGCGATCATGTCCCGGTAAATCTTGCCCGCCACTTCCGGTGCGTGCAGGCCGAACATGGAGCCTTCGCCTCGCAGCAGAACAACGATCGCGCGGTCCGGTTTCTGTTCGCTCGAAAAGGAGGCGAACCACCGCAGGTGAGTTCCGTTCTCGCTGCAGGTTCCCGTCTTGCCGAAGATCTGCTCGTCGGGGTTGAACGCCAGTTTGCTGGTGCCATAGAGTACTGACGCGGCCATGCCCTGCTTGACGTCGGGCAAATAGGGCGCCGCTTCAGTAAGCTCCCGGCGCACGCGGGGCTGAAAGTCAGCAATCTCGGCAGGGGTACGCGGATACTGCAGGTAATAGAGCGTGCCTCCATTGCCGATGGCGGAGACGATGGCCGCGAGTTGCAGCGGGGTCATTTCAATATCCTGCCCGAAGCTGGTGAGAAGGCCCACGCCTCCCTCGCGCGGCGGCGCAGCCGGGAAGACGCCCGGCGACTCTCCCGGGATATCAAGACCCGCGCGCTCGCCCAACCCAAACCGCTTGGCCCATTCGGTGACGCGCTCGAAGCCGAGCATCTCGCCGACTTTGGCAAAGAACTCGTTGGAGGATTCGGCCAGAGCCTGTGCTACGGTAATGCGGTTGGTGCCGAAGTAGCTCAGGAACCTGGGTTCCGCGCGCAGCCGGGTCTCCGGGGTAATGATTCCCTCTTCCAGACCTGCCGTGGCCACCACGGTCTTGAATGTGGAGCAAGGCGTGAAAGCGCCCGTGAGCGCCAGTTTCTGATTCACGATAGACAGAATTCGCCCTGTGTTTGGGTCAAGCACTACCACACTTCCATTGAGTGTGCCCAAAGCGTTGATGGCCGCCTGACGAATCGCCGGGTCTTCGCCGGCAATGTCGTCGCCCGCGCCCGGATCGCCCGTCCAACCGGGGCCACCGTAATAATGCATGGACCGCGCCACCTGGCGCCGGTGAGCGATGATACGTTGGTGACTGCGCACCGCGTGGTGATGCAGGTGAACGATTCGTTTGTGCGAAGTAGCGGAAGTCCCTGAGGAAGACTTGGTGGTGGTAGTGCCGGCGGAGAATGCCGCCGTCCGCAACGGTGCGAGACACATCAGGGCAAAGCCAGCGGCAACAGCCAAAGCGAGAACGGTATTTTTCACGGCGCCTAAACCCCTCCACAAAGTTTTAAGGTCTGCGCTGCCGGCTCTGGCGCCTGCGCTGGTAGGCAGACATTCAAGACCGAACGAACTGCGATGCCGTCCGCGGCTTGCGGGCGGCGTAACTTCACTTACTTCTTTCCGCGTGCCGAAGCGGCCGCCGCTTCGGGCTGGGGCTCAGCCGGAAGCGGAAGGTTCAGGGCCTGGCGAACTTCGAACTCGATCTTGCGGTGAACGTCCGCATGATCACGGACAAACAGCCGGGCGTTTTCCCGGCCCTGACCAATCCGCTCGCCGCCAAAGGAAAACCACGCCCCGCTCTTTTCCACCAGGTTCAGCCCGACGGCCAAGTCCACGAGGTCGCCTTCTTTCGAGATACCCTCCCCGTACAGGATATCAAATTCCGCCTCCCGAAAGGGAGCGGCCATTTTATTTTTCACAATCTTGACCTTAGTCCGGTTGCCCACCACCCGGTCGCCGTCCTTGATGGAAGCGATTCGGCGCACGTCAATGCGGACCGACGAATAGAACTTCAGGGCCCGGCCGCCCGTGGTGGTTTCGGGATTGCCGAACATTACGCCGATCTTTTCCCGGATCTGGTTGATGAAAATCAGGCAGGTTTTCGATTTGGAAACGATCGCGGTCAGCTTGCGCAGCGCCTGGGACATCAGACGCGCCTGCAGGCCGGGAAGCGAATCGCCCATTTCACCGTCCAGTTCAGCTTTGGGAACGAGCGCCGCCACCGAATCCACCACCAGGACGTCGATCGCATTCGAGCGCACCAGGGCTTCAGCGATCTCGAGCGCCTGCTCGCCGTAGTCGGGCTGCGAAACCAGCAGGTTATCCACGTCCACGCCCAGCTTCTTGGCGTACCCGGCATCGAGAGCGTGCTCGGCGTCGATGAAGGCCGCCATGCCGCCACGCTTCTGGGCCTCGGCCACAACGTGGAGCGAAACTGTGGTTTTGCCGCTGGATTCAGGCCCGAAGATTTCCACCACCCGCCCTCGCGGGATGCCGCCCACGCCGAGCGCAGCGTCAAACGAAAGAGCGCCCGTGGGAATCACGTCAACCGGCACCAAGGCGTCCTTGCTGCCCAGCCGCATGATCGATCCCTTGCCGAACTGCTTTTCGATCTGCGTCAGCGCCAAATCAATGGCCTTGCCGCGATCAGCGCTTACTTCAGGCATTTCGAATCTCCTCTATTTACGTTGCCAAGCTCTTACTCCGCCGGTCGACGCCGACTCAGTCGTCGAGATAGATCTTCCGCCTGCGCGGCTTAAAGTTCGTGAGCGGGTCGCGCGGCCCTCGTGCGGCCTTTGCTGTTCGAACTGACCCTTCGCCACCGCGGCGCCGTTCTGTTTGGTGACCGACGCCTCTTCTTTCCATCCAGCGCTGGAAGGATGCCGAACTCTCTCCCGAGTGCTTGCCGGCAAGCAGATTCTCGATGCTCACATCTTCATCGAGGTCAGGCCAATGAATGCCCTCTCCAGCGCCAATGAGCCGCCAGTTTCGCCGTTCCGACGGCGTGCTTCGCTGAAGCCTCGGGTACCACACGAGCGGAACGCTGATCGTGCGCCCATCTATAAGATCGACCGTGAGTGTATCTTCCGTGAGGATGACATTCTGTGCCCGAGGTCTCTCTGTTTCAACTACTAAAGTACTCATTCCAACTCTCGATCAGTTTCCCTTCGTTCTCCTCGACACGCTGCCGAATCCTGTTGAGCTCGTTCCTGCCAAATCCGCCGCTCCGATCAAGCCTCACCGGACTGAGCCAGAACTTCGCGACATTATTGTCTCTCTCGACGTGAACGTGAGGCGGCTCGTCACGATCTCCGGCGTAAAAGAAGAATCTATAGGGACCCGGCCGCAGAACCGTTGGCATGCCCCGTCCAAATTCGCCGTTCCCGTTGCGTGCGCTTGATTACGCACGGGTAACTTGGCATTATAGCAGCCTAGAGCAAGCCTCGCTGTCGACCTAAAACGAAGTAAGTGCCTTATTTATGAATAACATTCCAGGATAGATCGGGTTAAATTACTTGTTTTCAGTAATATTCCAGGGTAGTCTCATCTTTCTCATTATTCTCAATTTCAGTCCTTTATTATCAGTAACATTCCAGGGTAGTCCAAAAAAATTTCAAAAAAAATGGACCATCGCCAGCGCCGACCCTGGGTTGGACAAACTGTGATCCCAGACCCAGCCATTCCGATTTTAAGTTTTCTTACGCGCGAAACCTTACCTTCCGACGCATCTCCCGCCGACGCCTCGGCTGAGCCTGTCTTGTTTCGTATCGCCGCGCCGCCGGTGCAATTAAGTCTCGCATCTTGAATGAGGCGTTACTAAATATATATTGTCCTAGAGTGTTAGTCAAGTAAAAGCGGCGTGCGGCGGCCGATCGCTTTCTACGATCGTCCTTCTATGAATCTGTCGGGCTTCGCGTGTTCGTTTGCCATTTAGTCTGTTCCCCGTCCTGAACCCTGACATTGTAACCGGAAACGAACAACCCATGCGTCCTAGAATCGCCCAATGGCAAATAAACCAAGGAGCCTGATATGCTAGGGGCTCAGATTCTTGCAAGCAAAGTGCAATGATGAAAGCAACATCCGACAGCTTATTTCCCGATTTGGAAATCGCCGAGCGACCGCCTCGAACCACCGGAATTCTGCCTTCACAGGCCATCCGGCAGTTTCTCCAGAGCGAGCGAATCCGCTCATCCGTCGAGATCAGCGAAGAGCAAGTCCAGCCGGCAAGTATCGACCTGCGGCTTGGCCCAGTGGCTTACCGGGTACGGGCAAGTTTTCTTCCAGGCCCCAGATCAACGGTTGAAGAGAAGATTTCGGGTCTGCAGATCGCCCGTGTGGATCTTTCCGGCGGAGCCGTCTTCGAACGCGGTTGTGTCTACATTGTGCCCTTGATGGAGAGCCTTGCGTTGCCTTACGACGTCGAAGCGCGCGCGAATCCCAAGAGCACCACAGGCCGGCTGGATATTTTCATGCGCCTCATCACCGATTACGGAAATGAATTCGAGCGGGTGGCGCGTGGTTACCGCG
>JASHYZ010000488.1 GCA_030042795.1 Terriglobia bacterium
TTTTTGAAGCCAAGAACCGATTATCTGAGTTGGTGTCACGCGCCAGCCGCGGCCAAAAAATTGGGATCACCCGGCACGGTAAGCTGACCGCTTTGATCGTGCCCGCCGAGCCGCAAAGGAGCCTGGAGGAAATCTTCCGCGATATCGAGCGCATCCGCAAGCGTGCCAAGCTCCCTAAAGGCGTGACAGTGAAGGACCTTATCGAAGAGGGCCGCGTTTGAAACGGTTCGTTCTCGACGCTTCGGTCGCTCTGCGTTGGTTTCTAGACAATCCCGTGCCGGCTTATGCCGCCTGGGTTCGAAAGGCCATGCTTCGAGGAGCACAGGCTCGAGTTCCTGTACTCTGGCACATCGAAATGGCCAACGGACTCGCTGTGGCAGAGCGGCGGGGCGTATTACAGGCACCGGAGGTCGAGGATTCACTCCTCGATATTGAGGAAATGCTCGCGGGGTCGATCGATGACGACGAGATTGTGCTCGGGGCCCGGCAAGTGCTGGCCCCGGCCCGCTCGTTCCGACTCACGGCGTACGACGCTGTCTATCTTGACCTCGCCCAGCGGGAAGGCCTGCCCCTTGCGACCCTCGATGAAGCACTGCGCTCCGCAGCGCGTCGGGCCGGCGTGACCGTTTTCGATGGGATGCATTGAATCTGACTTCTGACTCGCGTTTTCTTATGAGACTCGCTGCCTTCCCGAAATGCTACATGGACGCGCTCTGCGTAGACCGCAGCATGAGTGTGTTCGATTGGATCGAGATGGCTTCGGGCCTCGAGGTGGATGGCCTCGAGATGTACCCCGGCTTCTTCGCCAGCTTAGAGGACGAGTATCTGGATCGCGTGCGAGAAGCGATCGAGTGCCGCGGCATGACCATGCCCATGTTCTGCTGCTCGCCGGATTTCACGCACCCGGATCCCGCCGTGCGCCAAGACGAAATCGAGCGCGAGCGCCGCATGATTGACGTGACGGCGCGCCTAGGCGGCGGTTTTTGCCGCGTGCTCTCAGGCCAGCGGCGGCCCGAGGTAGAGCGCGAGGAAGGCATCGGCCGCGTGGTGGACGCCATCAAGGAACTGCTTCCCTACGCAGAATCGCGACGCGTCGTGCTCGCTTTGGAGAATCACTACAAGGACGGCTATTGGCAATATCCCGAGTTCGCGCAAAAAAGTGATGTGTTTCTGGAGATTGTCGATCGCATCCACTCGCCTTGGTTCGGCGTCCAATTCGATCCCTCGAATGCCGTGGTGGCGGGTGATGACCCTATCTGGCTGCTTGGCCAGGTGAAGCACCGTGTGGTGACGATGCACGCTAGTGATCGCTTCCTGAAACCGGGTCACACCCTGGAAGAGCTGAGACAGGCGGAAGAGGGTCCGGGTTACGCCGCGATTTTGGTTCACGGCGTCACGGGGCGTGGGCTGAATGACTACCAACGCATTTTTGCGCTCTTGCGTGAAGCGGGATTCAAGGGCTGGATTTCAATCGAAGACGGGATGAATGGCCTGGAGGAAATTCGGGAGTCCGCTCGGTTCCTGCGGACTATGATGGCCGCTTGACCCTGGGAGCGCGGGCGTCTCGCTCGCATCAGCTCATTTGAGACACTGCGAGAGAGGCCAAAGAGCAAGCGAGACGCTTGCGTTCCCAGGGCGGCTAGGCCGCTGCCGGCGTGCCCTCTTCGCAGTAGCCGCGCAGAAGGCCCTGGAACGAACGGACCGTGTGTGGCAAGCCACCGACGTTACGGGTGGCATCGCACCGGATCTCATCGAGAGCGACGATGAGGTCGGCCACGCTATTCAGCGTCTCGGCGATGGGTCCGCCCACTCCGACCAGCCGCAGGGGGTCAAAGCGCACCGTCCACAATATTTCCCGTTCAATCTTGTTGGCCGTCGCAATCACCGTTCGTTGCCGTTCGAGCACCGTATCGCTGATCGTTCCTGCAGAAGGATCGTCAATGGCGGGTGTGATGCCCTCTTCAGCGCCGGTCTGAACTCGCGCTTCCGAGCCGGCCCGCCGGAGTTGCAACACCTGCCACTCAAGCTCTTGCCCGAGTTGGAGCAGCCGCGTCATCGTCATTCAGCTCCTACTCTATTGATGGCAGCACAAGGGCAAAAAGATGCAGGGTGGAGGCTACACGGTTGTAAATTCTTTTTTACAATTACCGCGCGACTTTTTGACAGGAACCGTGTTGCTGCCACAACTTGCAGCCTTTCGTTGCCAGCGCTTCTCGACGGGGACTCCGCTCCCCGCTTTCGCGGGGACAAGCTTCGCGGGAATGACTGCATCGGAATGAGACCCTTAAGTCCAACAATGTCATCCCCGCGTAAGTGGGGGATACACATCGGACGGGCGCCATACGCGAGTTCTCACACAGACTCTTCAGCTCCGAAGGGGCGCCATATCTTAGCCCAGGGCGCAAGCCCAGGGTTTGGAGGCCCTGACCCCGCCTTCGGCACCCCTCTCCCGCGCGGGCGGGAGAGGGGCAAGGGGGAGAGGGAGCCGTTTCCGACCCCACGGCTCAGAAGGTGTGAAGAAATCATGGTGGTGTGTCATCCTGAGCGAAGCGAAGGATCTCGGCATTTGTTTTTCAAGGAAATACAGGTATGCTTCGCGGAGTTTACTCTGAGCTCCTTCGCGTCGCTCAGAGCCTGTCCTGAGCAACGCGAAGGAACCGTTCGCAGTGGAAGAGCGGACGGGCTCAGCATAACAGACCCGAATTTTTCACAGCTTCTCACGCCGCGGGCTAAGTTGTGTCGCCCTTTTGGGGCTCTTTTGGCGAGCATCCGAGGGACCGGCTTCATTAGCTAACTTCTGAGACAGGACACTAATCTAACGGGCTTTGAGCTTTGAACCTTCGACCTTTAACTTTTGACTGTTGACTGCCGGCTGAGCCCCACCTTTGCTGGCTACGGGGAGAGCGTCATGGAATATCGCGTACTTCAAGGCACGAAGCTGCGGGTGTCGCGTGCGTCCTTTGGAACCATGACGTTCGGCTCCCAAGCCGATCAGGAAACGTCGTCGCGCATGGTGGACCAGTGCCTGGAGGCGGGCGTCAATTTTTTCGACACCGCGAACATGTACAACCACGGGCGTGCCGAAGAGGTGTTGGGGAAGGCGCTCGGCAGCCGCCGTTCGCAGGTGATCGTCGCATCCAAGGTGCGCAATCGGATGGGCGACGCGCCCGATGACGTTGGCCTATCATGCCCCGCCATTCGCAAAGCGCTGGATGCCAGCCTGAAGCGGCTGGGCACGGAATATCTCGACCTCTATTATTTGCACATGCCTGACTATGACACGCCTATCGAAGAGACTCTCGAAGCCATGGACGAGGCTGTGCGGTCTGGCAAGGTGAGGTATCCGGCGATTTCGAATTACGCTGCCTGGCAGGTTTGCGAAATTCTGTGGCTGTCGGAGAAAAAAGGCTACCAGCCGCCCCTCATTTCGCAGCCCATGTACAACGTCGTGGCGCGCGCCATCGAAGACGAATACCTGCCCTTCTGTAAGCGATTCGGAATCTCGGTAATTCCCTATAACCCGCTCGCGGGAGGGTTGCTCACTGGCAAGCAGTCGCGTGAGAAAGGACCGATTGAAGGCACGCGTTTCGACAAGAACGCGCTCTACCTGGGCCGCTACTGGCATGACGACTACTTTGCTGCCGTTGGCGAGCTCGGCGCTATTGCCTTCGAGGCAGGGAAGTCTCTGGTGGAACTGGCGCTCCAGTGGCTGCTCTCGCGCGAGCAGGTGGACTCGATCATCCTAGGCGCGTCGCGGCCGGAGCAACTCGCCGAGAACCTCAAGGCCTTTGAAGGTGGCCGGCTTGATGATGCCACGCTTGCGCGGTGCGACGAGGTTTGGAAGCGCCTGCGAGGGATCACACCGAAATACAACCGCTAGTATCGAGGGCCAATCGAGCGGTGCGAAGAAGCTCACCACAGAGATCACTGAGGTCACAGAGGTTTTCTCCGTGTTCTCTGTGCCCT
>JASHYZ010000044.1 GCA_030042795.1 Terriglobia bacterium
TCGCTCATGCCGAGGTGACGATTGGAGACTCGCCAATCATGCTTGGGGACGAAGCACCACAATATGGCCGGCGCAGTCCCCAATCGTTCGGTGGCACGCCCGTGAGGATTCACCTTTTCGTCGAAGACGTGGACGCGCTGGCGGCTCGCGCCATAGCTGCTGGAGCCAAGGTGTTAAGACCCGTGCAGGACCAGTTCTATGGCGACCGCAACGGCCAGATCGAAGATCCATTCGGACATGTGTGGACCATTTCGTCCCACATTGAGGATGTCTCGGCCCAGGAGATCGAACGGCGCGCAAGCGCCTTTGTGAGCGAGCCGGGCACCGGAGCCGCAGATCGGGCGCCCACCAAGGTAGAGACGGTGCCGAAGGGCTATCACAACGTGGCGCCATACTTGGTCATCAGGGGTGCGGCGGAGGCCATCGACTTCTACAAGCGTGCGTTGGGAGCTAGTGAAGTGAGTCGACTGAGCATGCCCGACGGCAAGATTGGTCATGCCGAAGTCCAAATCGGAGATTCCCGGATCATGCTGTCTGACGAATTCCCGGAATACGGCGCGCTGAGCCCGCGATCGTTGGGCGGCACACCCACGTCCATTCATCTGTATGTCGAAGACGTGGACTGGGTACTCACGCAGGCGGCGGCTGCCGGCGCCACGATCACCTCTCCAGCAAAGGACTATGAATACGGTGAGCGCCAGGCAAACTTGACGGATCCATTCGGGCACTCCTGGACCCTGGCCACGTTCAGGGAGCATGTGAGCGCCGGGGAGTATCAACGTCGGGAGGCACTCAAGATCCAACAAGGCGCCGGCGGGCAGCAGGAGACTTCCCAGCAAGCGGCCAAGTCAGACCAGTACATTCGTCCCGGTTTTAGCTCCGCGGTTCCTTACTTGACGGTGAGCGACGGGCTGAAGGCGATTGAATTTTACACGAGGGCTTTCGGGGCAAGCGAGATTGAATCCATGCGCTTCGGCGATCCTGAGGGAAGACTCGCGCACGGCGAGGTTACCATCGGCGATTCAGGCATCATGCTGCACGGCGAATCAGCGGAATATGGCCATCGCGGACCCCAATCGTTCGGCGGCACACCGGTGAAAATCCACCTCTTCGTTGAAGACGTGGACGCGCTGGCAGCCCAAGCGATCGCCGCTGGAGCCAGGGTGCTGAGACCGGTGCAGGACCAGTTCTACGGCGACCGCAGCGGTCAGATCGAAGACCCGTTTGGGCACGTCTGGATTATTGCGTCTCGAATTGAGGACGTCTCCGCCCAAGAAATCAAGCGGCGGGCGGCTGCTTTCATGGCCGGGCAGACGAGCGAAGCCAAGCACACCGCTGCGGCCAGCGGAAGCACGTCCGGGGTTCGCGAAGGCTATACCGCCATCACTCCGTATCTCACAGTTCGGCGTGCGGCGGAGTTGGTTGACTTCGTCAAGCAGGCGTTCGGGGCCGTCGAGGTCTATCGCGGCACGGGCTCCGCCGGAGGGCTCCACGCTGAAGTAAGGATCGGGAACTCAATGTTAATGATCGGCGGCGGTCCCGGAATTCCCTTCGAAGAGAAGCCGGCTGCACTCCACTATTACGTCGAGGATACGGACGCTGTCTATCGGCGGGCGCTCGAAGCCGGGGCGGTCTCGATTCAGCCTCCGGCGGACCACGAGTACGGAGAGCGCGGCGCGAGTGTGAAGGACGCTTTCGGCAACAACTGGTACATCGCCACCAGCAAAGGAGAGCATTATGTGCGGGAAGGCTTCCGCAGTCTCACACCGTATCTGCACCCTCTGAGTGCGGCGAAGACCATCGACTTCCTGAAGCAGGCATTTGCAGCCGAGGAAATCGCCCGGTACGCCGATCCCGAAGGCAGGATTATGCATGCTGAGGTCAGAATCGGCGATTCAATGCTGGAGATGGGCGAGGCGCACGGCCCCTATCAACCCATGCCCGTGGGGATCTACCTGTACGTAGCTGACGCCGATGCCACCTACGCAAAGGCGCTGGCTGCGGGAGCGAGTTCCGTGCAGCCGCCCGCCAACCAGCCGTACGGCGACCGTAACGCGTTCGTGACTGACCCCTTCGGTATGGCCTGGTATATCGCGACTTTTCTGAAGGGATAGGCTGGTCAGCGTATGGCCACAGGTAGCGACTCGGTTTGAGATGTAGCCGCGTGCTATCCCGCCATTGGGTGGTGCGTAAAGCCACCTCTGCCGTCATGGAACTCGGGTGGGAAACCGCACTCTTGACAGTTTGCACGTAGCCTGTGCACCGGAACTCAGGGCCGAACGCTTCTGGACGTTCGACCAACGGCAGCGAAAGACTGGCGGCTGAAGGCTTGAAAACGGCGTAAGGCTGCAGTTGCTGCTTCGCGTCCAAACTCGTCCTGCTTTCACGTCCACTCAAACTCCGTCGAGCATCACCCAGTTGAGCGTGTCTTGGTCGCAAGCCCGCCTCGTCAAAGGCGATCAGCGGGCACTGGCTATCTCCTGCTGGTCGTAACCCTCCCAAAGTTTGCTTTCGTCTAAATAAGCTACCGCTACAGTCCGCCGCGGTGGTGACTCAGCCCTTGTATCTCGGTTAATCTAAGAGTCGTACTTAACCCGCCGAAAGGAGGCTCGCACGATGGACCGAAGAGAAGTTTTGGGAGTAATGGCAGGACTGGCTGTGGCCGGAGCTGGTCCGATGCCGACAGGAGCATCCAGCGCCTCGGCTCAGGAATCGGCAAGCAGCTCCGGAATGATTTACAGGACGCTCGGCAAGACCGGCGAGAAGGTTTCAGCCATAGGGCTGGGCGGCT
>JASHYZ010000489.1 GCA_030042795.1 Terriglobia bacterium
AAACAGCTTCGTGTTTGAGGCGATCGGGCTCATGGTCCGCGGCGTAAACGGCAGCTTGTTCCCATAGTCGCGATAGCCATAGCCCTTGGCGAACACGAGCTTGTCATTTACCACGATGCCGACGCCTACACCCGGCGCGTTCCAGTCCTTGAGCGTCTTCGTCATGTACTCATCGAATCCCTGGAGCCGCTCGGTGACATCGATGCTCTTGGTGTCCTGCGCGGCAGCCGTGCCGGCAAGTGTGAAGAGCAACAGAACGGCAGCGGCCAACCAGCGAAAGATGGCAAGGCGAGCGAGCTTAGCGTCTACGTATGGATTAAAGGGTGGCTTCATGCTGGAAGTTTAGGCATGACCTGAGGTGATGTCAATCAATTTGGCAATTCGGCCAGCAATTGGCCAGCACTCGCTCTCAGCCGCGCGAGCCTTCGCACTGCGTGCTTGCTCCCACTGCGCCTACTGAAGTGAGATATAATCGCGGCTAGGTACAGCATATGGTGACCATAGCCTTTCCAGACCGCGACACCGAAAAGCGGGCGTTAGCTTTCCTACTTGGACGCTTCTCGGGTCGCGTCCTTGTGTCGGGTGAGCATTTGGTTCCCGAGGCCGCCTTGGAAGCCCTCGCCAGCCAAAATATCCAATTTACCGTTAAAGGCCAGACAACATATGAGCAGCAGGTGGCGGCGATTCGAGGTGCTGCTCCCCCTCCAGTTTAATGACGGCCGGGACATCCCTCCGGAGTGGCTTGCTGGTGCGGTGCTCGAGGTGGTCGACCACTTCGGCGCGGCGAGCTACGAGACACAAAAGCTCGAGGGACACTGGCGTCAAGGCGGCGTGATGTACCGCGATAACCTTGTGCGATTGATCGTGGACGTGCCCGATACGGCTGCGAGCCGCGACTGGATGAAGAACTTTGAAACAACGTTGGAAAACGCGCCTGGAACAGCTTGAATTGTGGATGGTAAGCTACCACGTGGAAGTGGAATAAGCGAGCCGGCGCGACACGCTAAATTATAAGCGCGGTTGGTATTGTCCTCCTACGCCTCGCTTCCTGCTGCGAGGTTGTGCCAAGCCCTTCGCGACTTCACTGATGAACCACTCGTCGTAATTTACAAAGCGCTCGATGGCCTCTCTCGCCAAAGCCTCGGCATCCCGTCCGCGCTCGGCAGCCAAGCGCGCGAGCTTGGCCTCTACTTCGGGGTGAAGAGTTACGTTCATGCTGGAAGTTTAGGCGTCGCCTATGCTTCTGTCAATCAGTCCGAGCGCGTGCCGCACCCTTGACATTCAGTCCCTACGGGTAAAGACTTAAGTCGCAATTCTAATTTCTTCTTGTATCGGAGAGTACTCATGTCAGCTCAATCGGATTTGACCCGCCGCGATTTTTTGAAGGCCGGCGCCAAGACCACGGCAGGCGTGGCCGCGCTTCGCGGCATCACGATGCTGACGCGGCCGGAACGCGTATTCGGCGCCAACGATCGCGTGCGAGTCGCCATTTGCGGTCTTCATGGGCGCGGTAAGGATCACCTGGCGGGCTTTTCCCGCGTGCCCAACGTCGAGGTGGCTGCCTTCTGCGACGTAGACGAGAACGTGTTGAACAAGGCACTGGCGCGCATGAGCACCAAGCCTCAAAGCTTCGTGGATGTACGCAAGCTGCTGGATGAGAAATCCATTGACGCCATCTCCATCGCCGTGCCCAATCACTGGCATTCGCTGATGGCTATCTGGGCGTGCCAGGCGGGCAAAGACGTTTACGTGGAAAAACCTTGCTCGCACAACTTTTGGGAGGGAAAGCAATTGGTGGCCGCGGCCGAGAAGTACAACCGCGTGGTGCAACACGGCACGCAGATTCGCTCCGCGCCCGCGATTCAAGAGGCCATCAAAGGGGTTCGCAGCGGGGCGATCGGCGACGTTTACCTGGCGCGCGGGATTTGCTACAAGTGGCGCGACACCATCGGTCACAAACTGCCGGAGCCTGTTCCCGCCGGCGTCCATTACGACCTGTGGACCGGTCCGGCGCCCATGAAGCCCTTCACGCGCAACCGTTTTCACTACAACTGGCACTGGATTTGGGACACGGGCAACGGCGACATCGGCAACCAGGGCGTGCACCAGATGGACGTGGCGCGCTGGGGACTCGGCCTGAAGTTTCCCAATCGCGCCTCCGCCGTGGGCGGCCACTTCATGTTCGACGACGATCAACAAACGCCTAACACGCTCAATTGCGCCTTCGAATACGACCTTCCCGGCGGCAAGCGCAGGATGCTGGAGTTCGAGGTGCGGCACTGGATTACCAATCGCGAAGCAGGAATCGGCGCGGCGGGCCTGGTGGCCGGCACCGGCGACTCGAACGCCATCGGCAACATCTTCTACGGCTCGAACGGATACCTTGCCACCGGCGATGAAGACGCCTGCGCGTACAAAACCTGGTTGGGAAGGGATCAGAAAGAAGGGCCTCACGGCCATGAGGCTGGAGATCACTACGCTAACTTCATCGACTGCGTGCGCAGCCGGAACAAAGAAAACCTCAACGCACCGATTGAGGAAGGCCACATCTCCGCCACGCTGATTCATCTGGCGAACGCTTCTTACCGGCTGGGGCGCGCGTTGGATTTCGATCCCGAGAAGCAGTGCGTGATTGACGATGACGAAGCGAACACGCTGCTGCGCGACGGCGACCGCGGCTATCGCCCTCCCTTCGTGGTGCCGGAAGAGGTGTAGCGGGGGTTGCGGAAAGAACTGGCCCGGCCTGTCATTCCGAGGAGCCGTAGGCGACGAGGAATCTCGCACTGTGTTCTCAGAGCGAGATTTCTCGCGAAGTTTACCCTGAGCTCCTTCGCTGCGCTCAGAGCCTGTCCTGAGCAACGCGAAGGAACCGTTCGCAGCGGAGGAGCGAACGGGCTCGAAATGACAGGGTTGCAAATGTATCTCTGTGGCAATCTCACGGCTGGGTGTTGGTAACCCCCTCGGCGCCCGGGCGGGGAAAGTGTTTTTCGTACCAAGCGATGCAGCGGTCAGTTGAATCCACCTGATGCTTTGTCTCCGCGAGGCCGTGGCCTTCGCGAGGGTAGCGAACGAAGACGGTTTCCACGCCTACATCCTTCAGCGCGACGTAATATTGCTCGGCCTCAGCGATAGGAACGTCAGGGTCATTCTCACCGTGCATCAGCATGGTTGGGGTGTGCACGTTGGCCACGTGCTTGAGGGCGGAGCGTTCCCAAGCCTCGTCCATCAAGTTGCCCTGATGAAAGAACTGGCCAAACTCCATTTCTTCATATTGATTGTAATACGTCATGTAGTTATAGCTTATAAGATTAGAAATACCTGCAATCGGAATAGCAGCCTTAAATTCGTTAGTCTGGGTGATGAGCCAGTCGCTGAGCTGGCCGCCGTAGCTCACGCCCTCAATCCCCATGCGCTCGCGGTCTAGCCACAGGTAGCGGCGCAGCGCCGCGCTGACGCCGTAGAGCACGTCCTGGCCTTCGTTCCCGTCCTGATCTCCGAAGACGGCGTCTGCAAACTTTTGACCGTAGCCGGTTGAGCCCCGATAATTCACGTGCAGCGTGGCCCAGCCCCGCGCCGCGTAAACCTGATCCTTGAAGTTAAACGCAGGTCCGTTCTGGCCGTGCGGACCGCCATGAATATTGACGATGAGCGGGTGCTTGGGAGCGGATGCCATATCCGGCAGATCCTCCTTCAGTCCCGCAGGCTTGGTGAGAAACGCCTCCACTTCAAACTTGTTGTCATTGCTGATGAAGGTGAAGGACTCCACCGGCGCAATCTGCTTGCCTTGCAGCACCTCGCTATTGAGATCGGTCAGCTTGCGAGGCTCGCCCGTTCCCCTTCGCACGAACAATTGCGCCATGTCTTGCGGACTGGAAAACCCGTAGGCAACCAGACCGTCCTTTCCCACAGACCAGCCGCTGACGGACCCAACCTCATTCACCACCGTCTCCGGCGCACCGGCAGAGCCTGCCGCAACGGGCAGTCGCACCAGGTGAACGCTGCCGCGCTCCTGAGCGGTGAAGTAGACGGCGCTCCCATCCGGCGACCATCTGGGCTCACCCTGGCGATTGTCGATCACGGAGCCGATCTCGCGTCGATTGCTCCCGTCCGCATTCATCAGCCAGACGTGAGTATCTTCCATGGTGGTCTCGCGGTCAGTGAGGCCGCGCTTGGTGCCGGAGTAGACGATGGTCTTGCCGTCGGGCGACCAGCGTGGCGCGTACTCGCAGCTCTCGGTGGCTGTCAGACGCCGCACGTTACCGTCCGCCAGTCTCAAGGCGAACA
>JASHYZ010000490.1 GCA_030042795.1 Terriglobia bacterium
ACCCGATCAGGGCCATCCCATGGACCCGCAGGACGCTAATATCGCCCGGCCGCTTCCACCCGGGGTGGCACCCACTTCAACGAATTCCACCAATACGTGGGGGTCAGCCGGGCCCACGATCGGCTCGGATGTTTTAACCGCGGCGGGCAAGGGGATGGTGTCAAAATTCATCAAGACTTCGCTGGAGGTTTACACCCGCTACACCGGCGGCGTTTACTACACGCATTGGACCGAGACTGGTCTTCAGGATCAGTTGAGCCGGATCTGCTCTGAAGTCCACACCCAGTATGAAATCGCATATGTACCCAGCAACTTGACAGATAGCGGATTTCACGCCATTCGCGTGCAGGTGGACAAACCCGGCCTAAGGGTGCGGACGCGGGTGGGGTATTTCTATCAGAAGCGAGTGGCGAAGTGACAAGGGATTGGGCGATGAGTTCCGGGATTAAACTGTAACTTAACGTTAGACGCCCACATCCAACCATGCAGGAGAGGCCAGGGCGAACTCATGGTTGCAAGAAACGCGAGACGGTTTAGGGGACCTAGCGTTTTATTGGTGGGGTTGGTGTTTGCTGTCTCGCTGCCTGCCGTTCTCGGCGCGCAGAGTGGCGTGGACGGCGCCGCTCCGGCGATACAACCCAAGGCGCCCCCTCCGCCCGACCCGGCACCTGATGACTCCGTGGCGAAGATACGCGTTCAGTCCTTCCTGGTGACCACTCCGGTGACGGTGATTGACAAGTCGGGAGAGTTCGTTTCGGACCTCGATGAGAAGGATTTCAAGCTGCTGGATAACGGCGCCACGCAGCGCATTGAACGCTTCGAGGTCTCGCCAGACCCGATCGCGGTGGTGGTCGTGGTTCAGACCACCGATTCGGTGGGTAGCCTGTTGGGGCAGGTCCGGCCGCTCGGGCCCGTTTTTTCCGATCTACTGCTGGCTCCGAACGGCGAGGCGGCGGTAATTTCGTTTTCGGACCAGATCAAACAGTTGCAAGGTTTTTCCAGCGACCGTGACCGCCTGAAGTTCACGCTGCAGCGGCTCGACTCCTTTGGCCGCAAGCCGCGGCTGAATGACGCGATCATGCAAGGCCTGGAGTTGCTGGAAACACGGCCCAAGCCGGAGCGGCGCCTTATGGTGGTGTTCTCGGACGGAACGGATCGCGGCAGCGAAAATAATAAATCGGACGTGGTTCGCCGTGCCACCACGGACGGCACCACTATCTATGCCCTTCACCTCAGCCGCATGGAATCCGTGCTGCGTGACAAGCCTGACCAGGGCCACCCGATGGATCCGCTGGACGCCAATGTCACGCGGCCACTGCCGCCGGGCGTTGCGCCCACCGCCACTAATTCTGCCAATGTCTGGAGCGCGGACGGGGGCAGCGAGAATGACAACGGTATTCCTATCTTAACAGCCACGGGCGAGACCATTCTCTCAACCTTTGTCAAGAACCCTCTCGCAGTCTATGCCGGCTACACGGGCGGCGTTTACTATTCCCACTGGACCGAATCCAAGCTCCAAGACCAATTGAACCGCGTGTGCGACGAAGTGCACAGCCAGTACGAGATAGCCTACATACCCAGCAGTTTGACGGACACGGGCTTTCACAGTATTCGGGTCCAGGTGGACAAGCCTGGTCTACGAGTGCGGACGAGAGCCGGATACTTCTATCAAAAGCAAGTTACGAAGTGAAACCAGAAAAACGGGCGACTGGCTGGGTTTAGCGCGTCACGGGCTTTCAGTAGGCAAGACGAGACCGTTACTTTTGGGCCTCGCCGCCGGCTTCGGTTCCACCTTCTCGGTTTCGGAATTCATCCAGACGCTCACCACTTTCCAATCACCTATTTCCTTCTGCAGGACGATGTCGTAGTCGGCGCTGCCTTCCGAGTCAGAGAGCGTGACGTGAGCCAAGGCGCGCGTCGAATCAGGAGCAAGGGTCACGCGCTGGATAGCCGTTTTCGCCGGCGGCGGTTCAGCGCCGCCGGCGTGTCGAGCGCTGGAGGGCGGGCTCTGAAGCGCTGCGATGAAGTAGGTGCGAACCGCCTCGGGGATTGATCCGCCAGCTTTCCGGCCGTCGGCCGACGCCAGGTAGCGCGCCCGCGCCGCGATGACTTGCCGGACGTTGTCGACGTCGTCTCGAATGACGAAATCTTCGAGCTTGCTTTCCGCCTGCTGCAACTGCGCGGGGAGACCGGGGTCTGACCGAACCGAAAGGGACCAGATGGCGGCTTCGGTCACCGTGCGGTCGGGCTCGGCGTCGGACTTCGCGACGGCCTCGATCAGCGCTCGCGTAATGTCCGGATCTTGATACTCGCCAAGCGCGCCCAGGTAAAACCGGCGCAGGTCGAGGTCTCGCTTGTCGTTGACCAGCGTAGCGAGGGTCTTCATCGCCTTTTCACCGCCGAAAAACGCCAGGCACTGGGCCGCGAACTCGGCAGTGCGATCATCCTGGAGTGCGGCTTCAAGCTGCGGAATCAGGCCAGGTCCGGCGGAGAAGGCAGCGTCATACAAGGCTTCTCGTGCGCTGCTGTTCGAAGACGAGAGGATGCCGTCGAGCAATTCGGGCGCCCAGTCGCCCGGCAAGGGCGCGAGGCCGGACGGGCCGTCCGGAGCGTCTGCAGCAGACTCGGCTTTGCTCGCGGACGGCTTGGGCTGCGTCGCTGTTGCCGCCGTTGATGCTGGCTTCTGCTGCGAAGGCACGGCGCTCCAAGCTTGAAGACTGGCGCAGCAGACCAGCGTTGAGAAGAGAGTGACGCGGCGTTGGCCCGCCCGGCGCGCGGATGAAGGCGGCGCGGTATCAGGTAACCCTCGAGTAACCCTTAGCAGGCTGCGGAAAAACCCGTCCAATCTGTCATTCCGAGGAGC
>JASHYZ010000491.1 GCA_030042795.1 Terriglobia bacterium
GGCGTTCGGAAGTACAGTCAGCGTCGATGTCGGTTTCACTGGCAGCGGTTCAGCGAGCGGAGGGACTTGGTCTTGGGCCGGCGGGACTTCCACCCTCAGCGCCTCGTTCGATGACGCAGCTACTCTAGACTCAAACACCATCGGCCACGAAACAGTTGATATTACCACCGGACCGGGCAGGGGCGGATCAGGTACGCTTGGCAGCCCCTTCATGTTCGGTCCGAGCGTTGCGGACAGCATCCTCATTGACGGCTGCGTAGACGTCGGCGGAACCACTTCCTGTGGAGCCCTCTTCACGGGCTCGTTCCAACTGGGAGAAGTCGCCTTCACCGGTGGCGGCTCCACGCTTGATCTTACCGGAGTCGACGTGGTGGGCACGTTGAGCTCCGGGCTCGCTACCTCTCTGGGGATGACCGGGACGGTCACCGGCAGCTTGGCCGCTATCCTCGGTGGCACTGCTACGTGGGCCGCCGGGGGAAGCGGCTTCTCGGGTAGTGGCAACTTGATCTTGTCGGGACCCAGCGGACCACCGACACCGATCGTTCCTGAACCGAGCGAGCTGTTTCTGTTTGGAACTGGCCTGTTCGCCCTGGCAGCGTACCTGAGAGCTAAGCGTCGCGTTTAACAGTTCGTTGAAAAACCTTGCGGAACCGTGTCATTCCGAGCCCGTTCGCTCCTCCGCTGCGAACGGTTCCTTCGCGTTGCTCAGGACAGGCGCTGAGCGCAGCGAAGGAGCTCAGGGTAAACTCCGCGAGGAATCTCGCTTTGAAACTAAAGAAAATACGAGATTCCTCGTCGCCTTGGGCTCCTCGGAATGACAGTTTGAACGAGTTTTTCAACGAACTGTTAAGGTCAGCAGCCGACCGTACCTACGACGGACCCGAAGGTCCGCACGCTAGAGGATCGGCGCCCACGGGACACCCTCCCAACGGGAAGTTGGGAGGGTTTTTCTTTCGTCATAGACGCCGGGAAGTCGTTTTATAGCAGCGCTCACTTCGGTGCGTCGCCAATGTACGGAGGATTACGAAGCCGGTACCTGGATTCAAGGTGGGTACCCGGGAAAGCCGCAGTCTGATTCCGCGACACCCCGCACCCAGGCGCACAGGCAGATCAATAAGTGAGAACTACGGTCTGCAATGGATCTGATCCGCCGTAATTGCATTGTGGAGTCAGTCCGGAAGACGCATTGGTTATGGACCAGGACGGACTGGTGATTTTGTCAAAGTCGTCGTTAAAGAGCGCCAAGTCAAAAAAAGTAATTTTGCCATTGGCAGGATAATCGCCGCATTGGACGATGTTATAGACCTCCAGGGCGCCGGCAAAGGCCCAATTGAAGGTCTGGTCCACACTTGAGGTCTTGGTCAGCTCAGAATCCTCTCCCGATGTCAAATCCTTGGTAATGATGTCCCACGAAGCGCAGGACAGTGTTCCCGCAGCGCATGTGTCGTACATATATCCAAGGATGGTATCTCCGGAATTGGCTCTCGTCGGCGCAGCCTCCCAGGTGATGCCGCTCGCGCAGCAATTCCAACTGGCGATGCCCCACGCTGAGGAGAAATCGGAGTTCCACCCCAGGACAGGCTGAATGATGGTCACAACATGCTTATAGTCCTCCATGCCAGGGAAGAGGTACACGGTCTGACCGTTGTTGGCGCTCGGTGCCGGGGGGACGGTCCAGTAGGTATACATCTCGCCAAAGGAGCTACTCGTGGTGGTGCTTGCATATTCGATCCAGCTATGGCTGATCTTGGGCTCCTTGAGGGTCAGATCATCTCCAGTTATCGCCTCTCCGGCGGCATTGTAATGTGGATAGACGCACGGCGGGACGTTTTCGTAGCTTCCATCCGCGTGCTGAATGGCGCTTTCATCTTCCAGCTCAACATCCCCCTTGGCCAGGCGCACCACGCAGCTTGGATGGAAGTAGCCGAACGGAGTTACGACATAATCTGCTGGAACTGTCGCCGGGCGGTTTGGTCCGGCGAGGGGCAGCGATTGGGCGGCGGTCAGGCCAGCAAAAAGCACGGTGATGGCGATCGACTTGAGAAGTTGGGAATAGACTGAGATACGGAACATCCTTTTACCTTCTTGGTGTGACATTAGCTTTTTCTCCTTAATCGTGTGGGTTGTTGACCGTTGAAGACGCGCCCTTACTGGCCCGCGAGCGTCCTGGAGATCGAGGTCAACGGCCGGGCCACACCGCTACTCTCATGTCTGCATGATCTGTCGCACCTGCTGAAGGACGCGGAGACGCCAACGCGGCGTGGGTACTCTAGCTAGGCAACCCCTGCCACTTCGTTATGTGGCACACGTCGCCCGCACGCGTCCGAACGACCTGGCGTTGCTGTTATGGAGGCCCTATCAGGCTGTAACGGTTAGGTAGATCCCCCGACGAGTTGATTTGCGCGGCTGCGCCGGTACGGCCAGCGCCGTGCGAAGCTCTCTGGCTCCTTAACGGCATCTACCAGCCGCAAGCATTGCATCGAGCGATCGGTCTAACTCGGCCGATCGCAGCCCCTCAACGCGAATGCTAAGACTATCGATGCAGCGGTGATGTGTCAATCAACCGCGGGTAAACTTTTGGTCGACTCACGGTGTAGAGGCCTTGGACTGCGGCGGCTTGACGCCGTCTTGGACGCCTTCAATGGCTTCGCCTTCTGCTGTTCGTGGGGTTTGCTCAGCGCATGGTTGGGAAACGTACCGTCACTTCTCTTCGACAGGAGCCGCGTGCCGGTCAATTCACTGCAACACGTTTAACTTGGTTCCGATCTGGCGGGCGACGGACTGCGCAATCTCGATTTGCGGGGTCAATTCGTCGCGCACCCGTCGATCGTAGCAATCTGCCCAAATATGAGCCTGGTCACCGACATGAACAAGTTGTACCGCCACTCGCATTCGTCTTCCGGAGACGCGGACGCTGCCCTCGAGGATGTGCTCGACGTTCAGTTCGCGACCAATCTGGTCGAGACTCTTTTCGGTCTGCGCGTACTTCTTAACCGAGCTCCGAGCGATAATCCCCAGTCGCTCGGCATGCAGACGACCTAGCTGTGTGGTGATTTCCTCGGTGATGCCTTCACTAAAGTGACCCTGCCCGGCGTCGGCGCTGAGATTTCTAAAGGGAAGGACGGCCAGCATGACTCTGCCGTTCCGAGTGTTGCCCCAAGTTTCGCCAGGAGATTCGATGGGTGCGACAAACCGGTAGCCACGCCGCGGAAGCGTCTCAACCAGGCGCGGCCGGTCGGCCGAATCCCCAAGAGCCCGGCGAAGCTTGCTGATGGCAGTCTTGAGGCCACGGTCGAAATCGACGAACACGTCCCTGGACCACAGCTTACTCCGCAACTCTTCGCGAGTCACCATTTCTCCGTGGTGTTCCAGCAATGTTTTCAGAATCTGAAAAGGCTTCTCTTGGAGATGAATTCTGCGCCGGCGCTTGAAGACTTCTCCGGTGAATAGGTTCGCTCGAAACTCACGAAAGCGAACCGTGACCGCAGTGCGGAAACGAGGTCTTTCTTCAGTTAGGAAATCCCTTTTGCTTCGCGTCTCAGATCCCTGGAGCTGATCGGTGTTGGTGGTGCTGTTTCTTGCCATCCGTTTGGTTCTCAGCAGGCAGAATTTTTGGTGTCAGCCTCAGGAGCAGGTGGGAACGAGAACGGGAGCCGTCGAGAGGAGGCTTGCTGCGATCACGGGCCAAAAGGCGATGCTAGCGCCTCAAGTGAACTCCGTCAAGGGATCTTATCGCACGGTAGTGTGGCATTGTTGCGTTGCTGACTAGTTGACATTTTTTCTCCTCGTGATACGCTCTGGTTGTGGCTGACCCCATCAAATCTGCTCGCCAGATGTTCGACCAGTTTATAGCTAAGGCTGATCCCGAAGCTGAATTGCCTACTCAAGCTGAGGCTAGCATCAATCGCTATGCATCAGACGGCGGCAAGGCCAGAGCAAAGAGCCTATCACCCGCCAAGCGTCGCCAGATCGCAAAGCGTGCAGCAAAGGTGCGTTGGAAGTAGCGCTCATATTTCATAGAAATTCAGCCATTGCTTTTGGTCCTAACCATTCCGAGCGTTTGTGTATGGCACCCCATAGTCCCTTCCTAACCATGTCATTGGCGTGCTCTTTTTCTAAACCATTCGTGCTCTTGTTCTTATATTGATTTCTCCATCTTTTCAACATCGGATGATTCCACTTGAATCGTAGTACCCCAGTTAGTCCTGATAAACCGTGCGGGCGCATGACGATATAGTCGGCTGGTTTCCCGACGTACGGGTCTGCTCGCGCAGCATCCATCGCCTCCTGAACATGGAATAAACTGCGAGATGTCCACCTAGTACCATCGGCGCTACGGCACCACGCATCCATCGCCTCCTGAACATGGAATAAACTGCGA
>JASHYZ010000492.1 GCA_030042795.1 Terriglobia bacterium
GTGCGGTTGGAACCAATCACCGCCACGGAACCAGGTCCGTACCTCTCGAGAACGTCTCTTAGACGGGCAGTGGTGAGGTCGAGCGCGTCTTCCCAGGAAGACGCCTCCTGCTTGCCGTTATGCCTCATCAGCGGCGCTGTCAGCCGCCGCTCGCTGTTGACAAAATCCCAGCCGAAGCGACCCTTGGCGCACAGGAACTCGCCGTTGAAACCGGAATGATCGCGATTGTTAGCGCGAATAATCTCGTTGTTGCGGACGGAAAGCGTGGTTTTGCAACCGTCGCCGCAGTGGTTGCAGATGGTTCCCGTGTACTTCAGCTCCCAGGGGCGGGTCTTGTAACGGTAGGTGCCGCTGGTGAGTGCACCCACCGGACAGATATCCACGCACATGCCGCACTCTTCGCACTCAAGCTGCTCGCCGCGGTTCGGAATGATTTCGCTATGCGAGCCCCGGAAGCCGATGCCATAGGCATTCACGTCCATGCCTTCGTCGCAAACGCGGATGCAGCGGTAGCACAGAATGCAGCGGGGCCGGTCATAGTAAACCAAGCTCGAAAACTTGAGTTCATCGTGATGCTGCTTGGTCTCCAGGAAGCGGGTTTCCGCAGCGCCATAACGGAAAACGGCGTCCTGTAGCTCACACTCCCCGCCCTTGTCACACACCGGGCAATCCAGCGGGTGATTGGTGAGCAGAAACTCCAGCATGGCCTTGCGTCCGTTCACCACTTCAGGATGCTGGGTGTTCACCACCATTCCGTTGGCCACGATGGTGGTGCAAGCCGTCTGAAGCTTGGGCATCTTCTCGATGGAGACCAGGCACATCCGGCACGCGCCCTGGAGCGCCATGCCGGGGTAGTAGCAGAACGAAGGAACCTCAATCCCCACCTGCTTGGCCGCCTCAATGAGGAGGGTGCCTGTGGGTACGGCAACGGGTTTGCCGTCGATGGTGAGGCTTACGAGTTGGGTGGAAGTGTCAGCCATGTTCCTAAATCGGGATTCGGGGTTCGGTTTTCGGGGTTCGCGGTTTCACTCGAACACTCCGCGCGATGACCTCTTTAACGCCTCCTCAGAGCCTGCACCAAGCGATTCAGCATTTGACCAATTCTTTCCACCAGCGTTTGGCACGTCCGTAATTGCTCAGGTCGAAGGTAACCGAGTTCTTGGGCAATAATCAGGTGCGTTTCAGCCTCCATTAGCGAGCCACGCGCAATCAAAAGAAACTGGATATATTCTCTGGCTGTACCGCGTCCCCAACCTTCGGCGATGTTTGCCGGCACTGACGTCGCTGCTCTTCGGACCTGCGAAGTCAGGCCGAATCGCTCGCACCCGGGAAAGGTCGCCGTGACCTTGTAAACATGCGTTGCGAACTCCTTGGCCAACTGCCATACCTCAAGTTCCTTGTAATTCTTCACTGCAATCCATCACCGGAGCCGAACACCGAATCCCGAACACCGAACCCCGCGACTTACGCGGCGACCGGCCTACTCTCGAAGGGACACTCCCCTAACCTCACGTGTTCATCAAATTCATTCCGGAACTTCTTGACGATGCTGATAGTCGGCATCGCGGCTGCGTCGCCCAACGGACAGAGTGATTTACCCAAGATGTTGTAAGAAATATCGAGCGCGGTGTCGGGATCGCCCATCATGCCGCCACCGCCATGGAAACGGTCCAACAGCGCCTTCAGCCACGCCGTTCCCTCGCGGCAAGGGATACACCAGCCGCACGACTCGTGCGCGTAAAACTTCATGATGCGCTGCGCTACCTTCACCATGCAGGTCTCTTCGTCAATCATCACCACTCCGCCGGAGCCCAACATGGAGCCGATCTTGGCGAGCGAATCAAAATCCATCGGAACGTCGATTTCGTCGGCAGTCAGCAACGGGCAGGAAGAGCCCCCGGGGATGACTGACTTCAGACCTTTGCCGCCCGGGATTCCGCCGCCGACCTCCTCGATCATGCGCCGCAACGGGAAGCCCATCGGTAGCTCGTAAACCCCGGGCCGGTTGATGTGACCGCTCAAACAAAACAGGCGCGTACCGCCGTTCTTGGGCGTGCCCAGTCCCGCGTACCACTCGGCGCCCTTCAGAATAATGTGGGGCACAGACGCCAGGGTCTCAACATTGTTGACAATCGTGGGGCAGCCGTAAACTCCCACCACCGCCGGGAACGGCGGCTTCACGCGCGGATAGCCCCGCAGGCCCTCGAGCGAATTCAGCAGCGCGGTCTCCTCACCACACTCGTAAGCGCCGGCGCCAGTATGAGTGGCGAGATCGAAATCGAAACCGGAGCCCAGAATGTTCTTGCCAAGATAGCCGCGTGAATAACCCTCAGCCAGCGCGTGATCGAGTATCTCCATCAGGTAGCGATACTCGCCGCGAATGAAGATGTAGCCCTGATGCGCTCCGATGGCATAGCCTGCAATGACGATGCCTTCGATCAACTGATGAGGGTCATACTCCATCAGCGGACGATCCTTACAGGTCGCCGGCTCGCTTTCGTCGGCGTTGCAGACCACATACTTAGGCTTGTTTACGTTCTTGGGCACAAAACTCCACTTCAAGCCTGTATTAAACCCCGCGCCGCCCCGCCCGCGCAGTTGCGAATTTTTCACCTCGTTGATGACGGCGTCAGGCCCCATCTGAAGCGCTTTCTGGAGCCCCTTGTAGCCATCGTGAGCCAGAAACACGTCGATGGAGGTCGAGTTCGGCAGATGGAAGCGCCCGCTGATAACCTTAACCTCCAGCGGCGAGCCCTTCATGTAAGATTGGTAGTCGCTCATTGCTTCAATGCCGGGGTTCGAGATTCAGGGTTCGGTTTTCGGAAGAAATCTCGGAAACCAAGACTCCGAACATGTCGCCGGACTTTGCTAGCAACGGCATATGCCCGTGCATGCACTTCATGTTTTTGCCGAACACCGAAACCCGAACCCGACTGTTCAGGCCTTTCCGTTGGCCTTCAATTCCTCAATTAGCCGGTCAATCCTTGCCGGCGTCAAATTCTCGTAAAAATCATAATTTACTTGCATGGCCGGCGCACCGCAGCAGGCACCGAGACACTCGACTTCTTCAAGAGAAAAAAGACCATCAGCAGTTGTCTGCTTATGACCGATGCCCAGGCGTTTCGAGCAATGCTCCAGAATCTCCTCGCCGCCCAAAAGCTGGCAGGAGACGTTCGTGCAAACCTGCAGGTTATACTGCCCTACCGGGTGGCGATGGAGCATCGAATAGTACCCGATGTCCTCCACCACTTCGATAGGCTGCACCTCGACGCGCCGGGCAATCTCGTCGATCGCCTCGTCAGTGATGTAGCCGATCTCATCCTGGGCGAACAGCAAGAGAGGCACAATCGCCGACCGCTTCATCGGGTAGCGGGCGATCACCCGATCAAACTTCGCCTTGAGACTCTCGGATAACATCGGTTCTCAGGAATTCGGGGTTCGGTTTTCGGCGTCCTCGTCATTCCCGCGCAAGCGGGAACCCAGAATCTTCCTTCGCCAAAACCGAACCCTGCCTCTTCTACCGGTCAATCTCTCCCAGCACGACGTCGATGCTGCCAATACACGCGACCACGTCCGCAATCAGCCGGCCCTCGATTAACTTGGGGAGGGCCTGCAAATTAGCGAACGATGGCGCTCTTTCGTGGCATCGGAAGGGCCGCGGCGAACCGTCGCTGACGACGTAGAATCCAAGCTCTCCTCGAGGCGACTCGATGGATTGATAAACTTCGCCGATGGGCGGGTGAAATCCTTCCGTCACAATCTTGAAGTGGTATATCAGCGCTTCGATTGAAGTCTTCATGCTCTCGCGCTCGGGCATGACGATATGCGGTGCATTCGCTTTGACAGGCCCCTCGGGAAGTCCGTCAATGGCTTGACGCACGATCTTGACGGACTCCCTCATCTCGGCGATTCGCACCGCATAGCGGGCGAAGACGTCACCCTCGGTTCGGGTGGGAACCTCGAAGCTAAACTTGTCGTAGCCGGAGTAGGGCTGGCTCTTGCGCACATCCCACTTCACGCCGGAGCCACGCAACGACGGGCCGGAGACCCCGAAGGCGACTGCGTCCTCCGCCGAGATTTGGCCCACCCCCTGGGTTCT
>JASHYZ010000493.1 GCA_030042795.1 Terriglobia bacterium
CCTGGAATTATCGTGCCATTCCCGACAAATGCGACAGTTAATAAATTTCATTCGCTTACTGTTACCTCGAATTGAACCGTGCCGCTCCACGAGGTGGAGCAATCCTCGCCTTTTCGTCACCCCATTTTCGGGGAAGATGTGAAGGCGAAATTCACGATCACGCCAACAACTCCTTGACCACGCGCGCCGGCTCGACCCCCGTGAGCCGCTGGTCGAGGCCCAGGTAGCGGTAGGTGAAGCGGCGGTGATCGAACCCCAGCAGTTGCAACACAGTGGCGTGGAAATCGCGGATGTGCACCGGATCTTTGACGATGTTGTACGAGAAATCGTCGGTCTCGCCGTAGATGGTTCCCGGCCGCGCGCCGCCGCCGGCCATCCACATGGTGAAGCAGCGCGGGTGATGATCGCGGCCGTAGTTGGTGGCGGTGAGCTTACCCTGGCAGTAGACCGTGCGCCCGAATTCGCCGCCCCACACCACCAAGGTTTCATCGAGCATTCCCCGCTGCTTCAGGTCCTGCACCAGCGCCGCCGAGCCTTGATCGACACCCTGGCATTGGAGGGCGATGTCGCGCGGAAGATCATTATGCTGGTCCCAGCCGCGGTGATAAAGCTGGATGAACCGCACGCCGCGCTCGGCGAGCCTTCTGGCCAGGAGGCAATTGGCGGCGTAGGTGCCCGGCTTGCGCGAATCGGGTCCGTACATCTCGAAGGTGGAGTCGGGCTCCTTGGAAAGGTCCGTCAACTCCGGCACCGAGGTCTGCATGCGATAGGCCAGCTCATACTGGGCCACGCGAGTTTCGATCTCGGGGTCCCCGTAGTCCTCCGAGAGCAACTGGTTCAGTTTATCGACGCCGTCCAGCATGCGGCGCCGCGTGGTGGGTGAGATGCCGGGCGGGTTGGAAAGATAAAGCACAGGATCGCCGCTCGAACGGAACCTTACGCCCTGGTATTTCGACGGCAAGAATCCATTACCCCACAGGCGCGAGAAGAGCGGTTGATCCGGATTGAGCGCGTTGGCTTGCGAGATGAGCACCACGAAAGCCGGCAGGTTCTGATTCTCGCTCCCCAGGCCGTAGCTTACCCACGCACCCATGCTGGGCCGCCCCGGTTGCATAAAGCCCGTTTGAATGAAAGTGATCGCAGGATCGTGGTTAATGGCCTCCGTGTACACCGTTTTTACGATGGTGATGTCGTCCACGATCTTGGCGGTATGAGGCAGCAATTCGCTGATCCACGTGCCGGACTTTCCCGCCTGCTGAAACTTGAAGATGGAGGGCGCCACGGGAAATGAAGATTGTCCTGATGTCATGCCTGTAATACGCTGGCCCATGCGGATGGACCCCGGCAACTCCGTGCCTTGCAGGCTTACCAATTTGGGTTTGTAATCGAAGAGTTCAATCTGCGAGGGTGCGCCCGACTGGTGCAGAAAGATCACCCGTTTGGCCTTGGGAGCAAAGTTTGGGAATCCGACGAGCCCACCCGTCTTGGGGTCGCGAGGTTCTGCGGCGTAGCCATCGCGATCAAGGAGGGCCGCCAGTGCGGGAATGCCGAGCGCCACTCCTGCCGTGCTCTTCCGAAAGAACTGACGGCGCGTCATGGCCAGGCAAAGTTCATCAGGTTTCATAAGCTCACCTCACAACAGATGATGAGAGAGCAGAGACGAGAGACAAGCGCGCGACTCGCCTTGGTTACTCTTGTTTCTCGTTTCTTCTCTCTTTTCTCGAATCTTTCGTCTCTCACTCCTGCCCTTACTTCGCGTACGGAAATCCACGAAGGATGGCAAACGCGCGATAGATCTGTTCCAGCAGCAACGTGCAAGCCCAGTCATGGGTGAAAGTCATTCGTGAAAGACCCAATATCAGATCGGCGTTCTCCCTGACTGCAGGCGCGAAACCCGTGTCTCCGCCCACCAGGAATACCAGTTCGCGCGTGCCTCGTAGGGCGCGCTCCCCGAGCCACTCGGCGAACTGCTCGGAGGTCCACTCGCGCCCGGAAGGGTCGAGCAAAACCTTATAACTCTGTCCAAGGCCTTCAAGCCACCGGGAATTCCCACCGCTCTTCCTTTGCCGTTGGCTTCCCGTGCCGCGGGCCACCGCCGGGATTTCCTCGATACGGATATCAGCGAAGTGCTTGATGCGCTCTTGGTATTCCGATTGGAGCGCCCGCAGGTTCGCATCCTTCGGCCTTCCCTCCCTGATAACTCTGATCCGCACAATCAGTCAAACTTTAATTCTACGCCTCTTCTGCCGGAAGGGGTACCCGTGCCGCCTTTTTCCAAAGACGTTCCAGATCGTAAAACTCGCGCGCCCGCTCCAGAAAGATGTGCACCACAAAGTCCAGGTAGTCCACTAAGATCCACTCGGCCTGGTTGTAGCCCTCGACGTGGGCGGGCAAGGCGCCTTTTGTCTTCAGATCTTCGATGATCGCGTCGCAAATGGCTTGCGTGTGGCGGGTGGAAGTGCCGGCGCAAATCACAAAATAGTCCGTAAACGACGAGATTCCTTGCAGGTTCAGAACGCTGAGGTCGAGGGCTTTGCGCCCTTGCGCGGCACGGACGGCCTCTTCGAGATTTCCTGTCATTTGCCTCCCCGCCCGGCGCGCCCGTTGCGCTCTCTCAAAAAACACCCCTTGCTGTCATTCCCGCGAAAGCGGGAATCCAGCCCGGGACCCCCGCGCGCGCGGGGGTGACAGTGGAGGCTTTTCATCCCCTTCGGTGGGCCGCAGGCCCATGGGGCACTCAGAGCGATAGAGATCCTCCTTTCGGATATATTCTTCCACAAGCGGCGGGACAAGGCCAGCGAGAGACCTTCCGGCGCGCGCGGCGCTGCGAATCTCACGCGAGGCTATGGCCGCCCGCACTCTGCTTAGCACGTGAACTCCTGTCCCACTGGGTATGGCCGGCATCGATACACTCCCGGTCACAGTCTTGCCAGCGTGTCCATTCCGAATGCTGGCCATGATTTCCCGGCTTCCGAAGCCCGGCCGCGAGGCGACGATGAAGTCCGCCAGTTCGCAGAGCCTTCGATAATCCTTCCAGTTGGGGAGATCGAGAAAGCTGTCGAGGCCCAGAATGAAATAAAGCCGGTCCTGGGAACCCAGCTTGCGGCGCACGGTCTCCGCGGTCTCAACCGAGTAATTGGGCCGCCGGTCGGGCTTTGGGGCCTCGAGGAGAGAGAGCACAAACGCCGGCTCACCCTGCACGGCGAGCGCCACCATCGCAAACCGATGCAAAAACGGCGCCAAGTCTTCCTCGATCTTGTGAGGAGGCACGCCGCAAGGCACGAACAAGACGCGGTCAAGCTCAAAGCGGCGCGCAGCTGCGCGTGCGGCGCGCAAGTGGCCGGCATGAATGGGATCGAAGGTGCCGCCGAAAATCGCGATGTTCACGGTAGCTGAATTGCCTTCATTGCGCCCGCAATCGCTTGAGCTGCAAGCAGGCAGCGCGGGCGCCTATACAGAACGCATTAAGTCGCGTGCAGAGCGCAAGGGCACGGGCACGGCTGAAGCCGTGCCGAGCGTAGCAGAAATGGCTTAGGGGCACTCTCCGGCACGGCTCAGCCGTGCCCTTATGGACTGCACCATGTGTATGGCGTAATGCGCTCTGCATAGCTCGCCGTTTTGCCACACGCCGGTGGGCACTAGCGGGCGAGACGCCCGCGCTCCCAGGCTCCTAAAAGCGGCTCGCCACGGCCGGTTCAGGTGCGTCCGCAGCCGGCACGGCCGCGGGTTTCGGAATTCCTTCCAGCCTTGCCCAGATGGCTCGCTTAAGCTCTTCAAGGCCCTGTCCGGTGACGCCGGAGATCTCATAGAGCGGCTCGCCCTGGTCTTTCGCGAAGCGGCGGAGCTTGGCTAGGCGGTCGCCGTCACCGGCGGCGTCCACGCGCGACGCCACCAGCAGCATAGGCTTGGACGCCACTTCAGGGCTGAAGTTCGCGAGCTCAGCCATAATCACGCTGTAGTCCTGCACCGGATCGCGTCCCGAATTTGCGGCCACGTCAATCAGATGAACCAGCAGACGAGTTCGTTCAATGTGTTTGAGAAAGCGCACGCCGAGTCCTTTGCCTTCGTGCGCGCCTTCAATAAGCCCCGGAATGTCAGCCATTACAAACGACCGCTCAAGATCGAGCCCCACTACGCCAAGGTGAGGCTCAAGAGTGGTGAAAGGATAATCGGCAATGCGGGGCCGGGCAGCGCTCAGGCGCGAGATCAGGGTAGATTTGCCGACGTTAGGGAATCCCACCAGACCCACGTCCGCCAGGAGCTTTAACTCTAGCCTCAGCGCGCGTTGTTCTCCCAGCCGTCCCGGATCGGCCCGTCGAGGAGCCTGATTCGTTGAGGTGGCAAACCGGGCGTTACCCCGGCCGCCGCGTCCGCCGTGGGCAGCCAGGAACTGCTCCCCCGGCGCGTCAAAGTCAAAAAGCGCTTCGCCCGTCTCATCGTTGTACACCACGGTGCCTGCCGGAACAGCCAGAACCAAGTCTTGGCCGTCACGACCATGCCGGTTCGAACCTTCGCCGTGCCGTCCGCGTTCCGCGCTGAACTCCCGCTTGTAACGGAACTGGAGCAGCGTGTTGAGGTGTTCGTTGCTTTCGAGGTAGACGCTGCCTCCGTTGCCGCCGTCACCGCCGCTAGGACCGCCGCGGGGCACAAACTTTTCGCGCCGGAACGCCGAGCAGCCATTGCCGCCGTTACCGCCTGCAACCTGAATCACAGCCTCGTCAATGAACACAGTAGACTCACAAAAACGGTGACTCCGGAAGCGCGGGCGGGTAAAAGAGGTCTGCCCACGAAGAGTCTCAGGGTTATGGCCACACACAGGGCACCACCCTCCCAGCTTATATCGCTGAGCTAGACCTTCCGAACCGGACCCCGGTACTGC
>JASHYZ010000045.1 GCA_030042795.1 Terriglobia bacterium
CGGAGAGGGCGCCTTTGCGCCTGAGGTTCTTGTTGACGCCAGTCGCAAGCGGAGCCAACCGCAGGGTCAGCGCTACGTTCCGTAAGCCATAGCGCAGGTCCTGTAAAAGGGTTTGCATGGCGTGATTCCCATCCGGTTCTGTGCGGTACCGAGCCGTCGACTTGAACTCAGATTATCAATTTAGTGCGTCACCGACGTGTTAGCACAGATCGGAGTCTACGTCATGCTCAGGCCGGCATCTCCCTGCGGTAGAGGAACTGGAAGAACTCCTTGCCCTCGCGCAGCCTGCGCTTCATCATTTCCCGGCTTGTCACCATTTCCCGTACGAGCGAGGCGATCTTAGCAGGGCGGAAGTAGAAGCGCTTGTACATCGTCTCAAGGGCTTGGAAAATCTGGCTGTGGGACAAGTGTGGATAGTGAAGCGGGGCGATCTGCAATCCGCACTCGTCCACCAGTTCGGCATGTTCCGCATCCAGCCAGTTGTTTTGGACGGCCTGCCGGTAAAGTTCGGTTCCGGGGTAGGGCGCCGCCAGCGACACCTGGATGGTGTGAGGATTAATGTCGATGGCGAAGCGGATGGTTTCCTCCAGCGTCTCCGGCGTCTCGCCGGGAAGCCCCACGATGAAAGTGCCGTGGATGGTAATGCCGAGGTCGTGGCAATCTTGAGTGAATCGCCGCGCGATGTTCACTCTCATGCCCTTCTTGATGTTGTTGAGAATCTGTTGATTCCCGCTCTCGTAGCCCACCAACAGGAGGCGCAGGCCGTTGTCCTTCAGCACCTCCAACATGCGGCGCGGCACGTTGGCCTTGGCGTTGCACGACCAGGTGACCCCCAGTTTTCCGAGCCCCCGAGCAATCTCCTCGGCGCGCGGCAGGTCGTCAGTGAAGGTGTCGTCGTCGAAAAAGAACTCCTTCACCTGCGGAAAATACTCGTGGGCAAGCGCAATCTCCCGGATAACGTTTTCGGGTGATCGCGTCCGGTAACGATGCCCGCCCACCGTCTGCGGCCACAAGCAGAAGGTACACTGCGAGCGGCAGCCGCGGCCGGTATAGAGCGAGAGGTAGGGGTGCTTGAGGTAGCCGATGAAGTAGTCCTCCACGCGCAGGTCCCGCTTGTAGACTTCGGTGACGAACGGCAGCTCATCCATGTTCGCGAGCATCGCCCGCGGCGGATTGTGGGTGATGGCGTCGGAAGGTGAGCGAAAGCTGAGGCCGGTGATTTGAGCGAGAGGCCGGCCCTCGGCAACCTCCTTGATCGTGAAGTCGAATTCCTTGCCGCAGACGAAATCCACGGCGGGCGTCTTGAGGCCCGCAACAGGATCAACCGCCACCGCCGCCCCCACCAGGCCAATCCTGAGTTGGGGATTCGCCTCGCGGAAGGCCTCGGCCACCTTGAGATCAGAGGCGAGCGAAGGCGTGGAGGTGTGCATCACCAGCAGCTCGTACTTCGAGGCCAAAGGCAGCACATCTGCGAGGCGCAGGCCTGCAGGTGGTGCATCCACGAGCTTGCTATCAGGTACCAGCGCCGCAGGCTGCGCCAGCCAGGTGGGGTACCAGAACGAGCGCACTTCCCGTCGCGCCTGGTAGCGGGAGCCGGCTCCGCCGTCGAAACCCTCAAAGCACGGCGGATGCAAGAACAGTGTCTTCATCACGACGAATGTTCTCCGTTGGGAGGCGAAACCGACGTCAGCAGACTCCGGGAAATATCCGGAAAAGCCTTGAAAGGGAGCGGCTCAAGAGTTTGGGTGAAAACTCGTGGATTCCCGCTTGCGCGGGAATGACTGCGTAGGAGCAAAGCCCGTAAGCCCCGCGATGTCACCCCCGCGCAAGCGGGGTCCATGCCGTACAGGCACCAAATTCGAGTTTTCAGACAGACCCTCAAACTCCGCCCTTCTGACATCAGGCGGGCGATCACGTCACCACGCATCGTATACTACGATGTTGCAGAGACGCGAGCAAGTTGATTGACGGTAGCGGGTAATTCTCTCCCCGCATGTTCCCCCAGTCATTCCCGCGAAGGCGGGAATCCAAATAGGAGAGATGCGCCTTACAGCCTGGATTCCCGCTTGCGCGGGAATGACCGGCAACGAAATGCTGGAGAGAATTCAAAGTAACCCACTACCTGATCGGCGACCGAATCCGGAGGATTTGAGTGCTTTTGACAGCGCTCCGATGGCTGGCCTTAGCCGCCGCCGCCGCACCTTTGCTCTACTACCTGTCCGCCGTAATCTGCGCGCTGGCCTTCTTCCGCAGGCGTGATGATTTAGCGCCAGACTTCAGCCCTCCAGTCAGCGTCCTGAAGCCGATGCGCGGGCTGGACCGGGAAACATATCAGAACCTCGCTAGCCTATGCCGTCAGCGGTATTCGAATTACGAATTGCTGATTTGCGTGGACGACGCCCACGACGCTGCTATACCGGTCATCGAAAAGCTGATTGCGGATTTTCCCAACGTCTCCATCCGGCTCTTGATAGGTTCGTCGGCATCAGGCTCCAACAACAAAGTTAACAAACTCTGCCGGCTGGCCGCCGAGGCCCGTTATGAATTGCTGGTGGCCAGTGACAGTGACATCCGTGTGGATCCCGACTATCTGAGTCGCATTGTTCTGCCCTTCCGCAATCAAAGCGTAGGAGCCGTTACCTGCCTCTACCGGGGAATTGCGGGTTCCAGCATTTGGTCTGAACTGGAAGACGTGGCCCTTACTTCCGATTTCCTTCCCGGCGTGCTGGTGGCCCGGAAGCTGGGCGTCAAATTCCTGTTAGGCGCCACCATGGCGGTGCGGCGCCAAGCTGTGCGCCAAATCGGCGGCTTCGAAGCGCTCGCCGATGTCGCGGCCGACGATCACGAATTGGGTAGCCGCATCGCAGCTTGCGGCTATCGAGTGGAGTTCGCTCACACGACCGTTCAGACGGAGTGCTCCTCGCGCAGCTTCGCCGACTTCTTCCGGCATCAGTTGCGCTGGGCGGTGGTCACCCGCGAGTCCCAGCCTTGGGGCCATTTCGGATTTCTCTTGGCGCAGGGGCTGCCTTGGGCAATCCTCGCGACCGCTCTTGCGCCTTCCCGATTCATCGCTGCCAGCTTTGTGGCCGCCTACGTGGTTCTACGCCTCGCTTCCGCATTCAGCGTTGGAGTCTGGGGGCTACAGGACTCACTGCTCAAGAAGAAATGGTGGCTGGCATTCCTGAGCGACGCCTTCGGGTTCATGGTCTGGCTCACCAGTTTGTTTTCGACGCGGGTCGTCTGGCAAAATACCACCTACGCGGTTCAGGGCCGGCGTCTAATTCCTGTCTCCTCTGGGCCAGGTGAAACGAAGCAGCCTTCCCGTGCCGCGCAAAAAAACTCGTCGATCTGAGTTCTTCAGACCTATCGGCCCGTGATCGTGCGCCAGACGATGCGCTCTCGGCATAGCACTGCAGCATGTCCTGCAGGCGTATAATGACCGGATGAGGGTTCGCATGAGCATAGAAGAAGAGGTCATCGAGAGTCTCCGCGCTTTGCCTCTTAAGGAGCAGCGCGAGGTGTTGGACTTCGTCGGTTTTCTGAAGGAGAGAAAACGGCAGAGAAGGGCCGGCCGCAGCCTCCTGGGATTGTGGGCTGATTTGAACGTTCACATCACGGAGGAGGATATCGCGGAGGCGCGCCGTGAGATGTGGGGCGACTTTCCCCGCGACGTCAGGTTATGAGCGCGGTCCTCGACACTCACACTGTGTTGTGGTATCTCGAAGACTCCGAACAGTTATCAACCGCAGCCCGTAACACGATTGAGGACGCGGTCAGAGCGGCACGCCAGGTGAGTGTCTCAGTGATCTCAATCATCGAGACGGTCTACCTCGTTGAGAGAAAGAAGCTCCCGGCCGCTGCCCTACAACGCCTTCAGCACGCTCTCACTGATACCGGCGCAGTATTGGCAATTGCCCCTATAGACCTTGCAGTTGCAAATGCTCTTGAGCATATCCCGAGAAATGTTGTCCCTGACATGCCTGACCGCATCATTGCCGCCACGGCTGTTCACCTTGGGGTACCGCTTGTCACCCGTGACAGGCGCCTTCGGGCTGCCGGCATCCAGACCATCTGGTGACTGCCCCGCGTTTCCGCATTCTGGCCAGTCGCTCCATATCGTCCCCCCTGATTGGTACGAGGCCGAACTGGTGCGGCGTGAAGAGGCAATGTAAAGCATTCCCGAAACTGATCCGACACGCTTCTTCATTCTATTGACAAATTCTCAGCCAGGATGTAGAATGTCTACAGGCTGGCATCCATGAGCCTTCCACGCTACCAGAACCGGATCGAGCTGATGCAGGGCACGCTCGACATGCTCATCCTCCAGACCTTGCAATGGGGTCCCCAACATGGTTACGCCATCAGCCACGCCATCCGCTCGCATTCGGGTGACACTTTTCAAGTGGAAACCGGTTCGCTCTATCCGGCTCTTCACCGCCTCGAACGGCAGGGCTGGCTGAAGTCTGAATGGCGCAAGACCGAGAGCAATCAGCGGGCGAAATACTACCGGCTTACCGCTTCCGGAAAGAAGCAGCTTCTCTCAGAGCGTCGCCGCTGGGACCAGTTCGTCACTGCCATCGGTGGCGTCTTGAATCCAGCCAAGGGCGAGGAACCGCTATGAGCCTTTTCGATTGGATTTTCCGCTGCCGGCGCGAGTGTGATCTCGAAGAGGAAATTCAGAGCCACCTGGAGATGGCCGCCGGCGACCGAATGGAATCCGGCGAGAGCAGCGATGAAGCGCGGCACTCCGTCCACCGAGAGTTCGGTAACGCGATGTTGGTGAAAGAGATCACGCGCGAAATGTGGGGATGGGGCTGGGCGGAACGGCTGCTTCAGGACGTGCGCTACACCCTGCGCCAGTTGCGGCGTAGCCCCGGATTCACCGTTATTGCTATTCTCACGCTGGCTCTTGGTATCGGCGCCAACGCTGTTATCTTCAGCGCAGTGAATAGCGTTTTGCTTCGAC
>JASHYZ010000494.1 GCA_030042795.1 Terriglobia bacterium
CAGCGAGACTCACGAAGCACACAAGGATTGTGACAAGTAGTTACTCTTATGATAACAGCGCCTCGCCCTGGCCCTGCACCAAGATCGCCGTCCACGACTATTACCGGCGTATCGGCATCGTCTTTTACGCTCAGTGGAAGCGGTACATGACCGATCAGCGATGCAAGGCAGTGCTTCTGGGGCTGGAGCCCTTCAAACTTGGCAACGGCGAGCTGGAGGACGCGCTGCGCTGCCGGGCCTATCGCTTGGAGCGGCCGCGAATGTAAGAACGGCTGAAAAGGTTTGATTGCTCTTTTGTTGTACGCAGGTTGGGGTGAGCGACGGGATTCGAACCCGCGACGTCCAGATCCACAGTCTGGCGCTCTACCAAGCTGAGCTACGCTCACCTTATCGAGAGGTTCAGGAAGCTACTCTTACTTTGTAACATTCACGAGGAAGGAGTGTCAACGAAGTTACGCCGAAGCTGCATTCCGGGCTACTCACGGCACTAGAACCATATCTTTGGTGACCTGGTCCACCGGAATTTCCTCGAGCTCTGTTGGTCTCTGGCAGCACACGCAAGGCCCTGGCTCAGTTGCCGGAATGTTGCACACGTGGCAGTAGTAGCGGAGCCTATAAAGCTTTCCGTCGTGCACGACGAAGATGTGGCTGGCATTGAATGCGCCGTCCAGCGTGCGTCGTCCCTCGAGTTTGACTTGGCGCCCCGCGAGCCGTGTGTCTTGCAGTGTGTGCAGCAGTTGGGGGTTGTCCGAGGTAACCGCAACATCGCCGCTGGGCGTGGAAAGACGCAATCCCCCACTCCCGGCGGTGACAAGCCTGCCTTGCAGCGTAGAAATGCCCGGGAGTTGTCCCCCCGTCGGCGCCTTCAATCGCGCAGCGCCTGAAGCCGGCAGGCCAAGCGCTAGAAAGGACGCTACGAATAGGACCAGTCCACTCCTAAGAGAGCACGAGAATAGATAGCGGAGGGTTTCAGACATCATGTTACATTGCCCCTAACAGGCTGCGGGAAAACCCATCCAATCTGTCATTCCGAGGAGGCCAAGGCGACGAGGAATCTCATATTTCCTTTAATTTCAGAAGCGAGATTCCTCGCGAAGTTTACCCTGAGATCCTTCGCTGCGCTCAGAGCCTGTCCTGAGCAACGCGAAGGAACCGTTCGCAGCGGAGGAGCGAACGAGCTCGGAATGACACGTTCCCGAACATTTTTCCGCACCCTGCTAACTAAGACCCCCCGGTCTCCTTAGGGGCGGTCACTAGAAGAATCGCCAGTTTCATGTCCTGCGCGGCGCCGTTGGCCGGGTTCTCATGCAGATCGACCTGCAGCGAACAATTGCCCTGGTCATCCTGCACAAGCGCGGGCAGCTTCTTGTAGGCAGGATTCGGTGGTGTAAGACTGATGACAGCGGGGTGGCCGGTACCTGCGGCCTTGCGGCTTAGGTTTACGAGTTCGTCGAAAGAGAGCACCTTATCCAGTTGTGTGTCGGCACTGAGGGGACTCAGCAGGACGAAATCCCTGTACTCGCTGACGCCCATGTGATTGCCATCCTGCGGAATCTGGGCGTACCGCATGGTGTAGAGCCCGGGCTTAAGCTTTTGGTCCCGAAAGTCCTCTGCGCTCGGCGAAATGAATTGGAGCAATCCAACCAGGCTACCTGGCCGCAGGCTGCCGTAAAGAAGGTCAGGCTCCGAGTTCGCAGAGGGCACCACAGGCAGCGACTTCAGCCACCAAACGTCGCAAACGGTGTCTCGGTGGTGGATGATCCTTGACCCTTGCGGATCCAGCCGGTCTGCGAGCGCGCTGGGAATCTGCAGCGTCGACAGAGCCGGTGATTGATCCAGTGTGAACTCCGCCTGTGCTGGGGCCAGAGCGGCGAAAGCCATTAAAGCCATGATCGACAGAGACAACACCACTGAACATTTCTTTCTTGTCATTGTGCGCTCCTCGTATCTATCCGTCATTGATTGGGCGTGTTCCTACAAAGTAAAAGTACCCACAAACGCGCTGCGCGCGTCAGCGCGTGTCCACACCGTGCCGAGTCCCTGACCGTGAAATGCGTCCTCCAGAGTAAAGGCCGGCATGGCGTGAGCAGTCGGGACGAGAGGCGGATAATAGATTTCCTCGTTCCCGCAGATGTGGTCGCCCGAGCACAAGCTGCGAGTCCGGATGCTAACGAGCTTGCCAGCGTCAAGACTGACGCTGCCGTGGTTGTCGCCCTGGCCTACGCTTACGTGAATAGGCGCCGTCTCCACCCGCACGACGTCACCCACCAATTTGCCCGCCTCGGACCGCGCCAGCCCTTCAAGGGCATGCCGCTCTGCCGCGTTTGCCCTCTCATCCACGATGAGGATCGCCTTTGCAGGATAAGGATTGTGGTACGGGTCGCCCAGTGTGGCGCGAGCTTGCACCACGGCCAGCACGCTCAGCCCGTCAAGGTTCACGCCCTGCCAGCTACCTTTCTGGATTCTCCACGCCAGAATGGCCTGTTTGCCTTCCAAATCCACCTGGGAATTGGCAAAGCAGGGACCGGTATAAACGTCGGCGCTCCGCACCTCGATGTAGTCGCCGCTCACGGCCGCGGCCGAAACCAACGCGGCTGAGCCTAACAGCCAGAATGCAATCATCAATACCGTCACGATGTTAATTCTTTTCATGATTCAGACTCCTCTCTTCCCAGCCACATAAGACCTACTGCGATTGTAACTCTGCTGTAGCTCAAGCTCAAGGTTGGCTCTTTCCGCATTCGCTCCGGTGAGCCTCCCTGGTGGCCGATCAGAACCGAACAAGCTTCCGTTTTGTAGATGTGCAGCGTAGCGTCTGCGATGCGGTTAGAGACGCGTCTATCCGTCGTGTCTATCCGACGTGGCCGAAACGTTGGATTCCGGCTATACTGGCCGAGAAGTCGAAAATTGAAAATGGGAAATGATCTAGTGCAGATTCTCCCCGCCGGAGTACCGGGGGCGCGTGACCACAACGCGGAGCCGTCAACCCATGACGGCTCCGCCGGCACACTTTGGCGGACCTTCTATATCGAGACCTTCGGCTGTCAAATGAACGTGCATGACTCCGAGAAGGTAGCGGGCGTGCTGATGGGCAGCGGGCTCGCGGCGGTGGACGACCCCGAGCATGCGGACATCATTCTCTATAACACCTGCAGCATCCGCGAGAAGGCTGCTCAAAAGGTTTTCTCGCGCCTGGGAGCCTTCAAGAAGCAAAACGGTGACAAGCTGATCGGCGTGCTCGGCTGTGTTGCTCAGCAGGAAGGCGAACGATTTTTCGAGCGCGCGCCCCAGGTGGGTCTCGTCTGTGGGTCTGCGAGTTACTCCCGGCTGCCGGAGTTGCTGGATCAACTCCGGGCAGGAAATCGTCGTGTGACGGGTCTCGACCTCGACACCAACGAGTGTTTCGAAA
>JASHYZ010000495.1 GCA_030042795.1 Terriglobia bacterium
GGAGGAACTCCGCGATCGCATCCTGAAGGGAATCGCGGAAATTAATGCTTGCCCGGTGGTCCATCGTTGGAAGAAATTCGAGACGCTCACGGCCCTCACCCAATAATGGATATACTTCAATGAAACGTTATACTAGTGCTTGGTTGCGCTAATTCGTGGACCATTGGCTGAGCGACGGACACTTGAATTTCACGACAGCCTGGCGCTCTTTCCGCGGTACCCGAACTTATTCAACTTAGGACTAGATACAGAATCTCCCTGCCTCACGATTGGAACGCGAGACGCAACAGCAGCACCAACACCACTCCCAGCACGACGGCCAGCGCGGTCCGGACGCCGTGCATGCGGTTGACTTCGGGAATCAAGTCGGAGGCCGCCACGTAGAGCGTGACGCCACCCGCGACGGCTAGACCCGCGTTCACCCAATGCCGCGCAAATCCCATGGCGACGATACCCACCAGTCTTGAGATGCCGAGCGCCCCGGCCGCCCCTAGGCCGGCACGACGGCTCTTTTGCGCAGCGGCCATAATCGAGGCGATGGTGAAGCCTTCCGGCAGGTTGTGTACGATTGTCGCGCCGAATATCACCGCGCCCAGCCATACGGAGATGAGGAATCCGGATGCAATCGCAACCCCGTCGAAGAACGTGTGGATGGAAAGGCCGCCCAGAGCCAGGAAGGCCGCGCGGCGGTTGTGAAATGGCTCGAGATGCGTCTCTTCTCCGTAGTGGAAATGAGTCGGCCAGGTGTGTTCGAAAAAGTGAACCACAAAATAGCCGGCCAGAATCAAGGCTGGGCCCACTTGGGGCGAGCGGCGCAGGCTCTCTGGGATTATTTCGCCGAGCGCTGTAGCAAGCATGAATCCTGCTCCAACGGCAATGAAATAGGCAAGTAAGGTTCGGCTCCAGGCCCGGGCCACAACGATGGCGGCGCCCGCAAGATTAGCCATACCGGCAACGAACCCCAGCAGGAGACTGATGACAAGAGGGGACATGGTTATAGGAGGCTGCACAGTCGGCATCGCCAGCAAGTGCGCCGGGTTACGCATATGGGCATTTCTTCGAATTTAGGGATCAACAACCGCGCTCCGAATCTACTACCTGACCTCCCGACGCAGCGGTGAAAAAGGTACATTCGTGACTGGCCGTTCCCGAAAAATTGCAACTTCTTGCCCCACAGGTCGGCACATAGGTTACATTGCCGATTGATGCCGCGCAAACATGAAAATCTCGTCGAGGTGGCCGTGATGGCTGCGATCCCGCGGCCCCTCACCTATCGTGTGCCCGACTCGATCGAGGTGCGCGCCGGCCAGCGTGTCTTTGTGCCGCTGGGCAAACGCCGGGCCCAAGGAATCGTCTTGGAGCCCGTGGCGCAGATGGCTCCTGGCGTGGAAGTGCGCGACATCCTGGCTGTCATCGAGCCGGAGCCGCTGCTTCCGCCCGAGCTTCTAACGCTCGCTCTGTGGATCGCCGAGTACTACGTGGCGCCGCCCGGCGAAGTCTTTCGCGCCATGCTGCCACTGCTGAAGGAAACGCGGCGCACGGAGCGCCTCGAGATCACCGGCAAGGGACGAGCTCGGGCCGATGAGCTTCGGAGCGCCGCCAGCGAGGGTGCGCCAAATGTGGAGCTGAGCCTGCTGGAGGCTTTGACACGCCGCGCTTGGGCAGCGGATGGCGCGCGCCGACGCTTCGGACCCGAAGTGGTGGAACGCGCCCTGAAAGCGGGTTATGCCGAAGCTCACGCCGTTGAAGAGAAACGCGCGCGCCGCAAGGCTCTGGCCGTACGCCTCGCTGGGCCGCTGCCGGACCGTCTGCCTAAGCTCTCGCCCGTTGCACGGCGCATTCTGGACGCGCTTGCCGGCAAGTCTGACGATGCTGAATCGCGGCCCGCGCCCGTTGAGCCTCAGCCGTCGACGAACCCCGAAGCGATCGACCATCGCGCTCTGCTCAAGTCCTCTCGCGGGTCACTCGCGCACTTGAAGCGCCTCGAAGAGGCCGGCCTAGTGAAGATTGACGATCGATCGGCGTTCGGCGCACCCCTTGAGTCCGTGGCGCCCGAGCCGGAAACTGACGCCGCGGCCCGGAGCGCACCCTTGGAGCTGACATCCGAGCAATCAAAGGCGCTCGAAGATCTCGGCGCACGGCTCGACGACCGGAAGTTTTCTACTGTTGTGCTGCACGGCGTCACCGCCAGCGGCAAGACGGAAGTCTACCTGCGCCTCATCGCGCGCGCACTCAATCAGAACCGCACCGCACTGGTGATGATTCCTGAAATCGCCCTCACGCCCGCCGTCAGGGAGTTGTTCATCGCGCGTTTCGGACGTCAAGTGGCCGTGCTGCACAGCGGGCTGCCGCAGGGCGAACGTCATCAGTCCTGGTGGCGCACCGCGCGCGGAGAGGCTCGCGTGGTGCTCGGCACCCGGTCTGCTGTCTTCGCACCGCTCGTCAACCTTGGTCTCGTGATCGTAGACGAAGAACACGAAGCCAGCTACAAGCAGGACGAGACGCCGCGCTATCAAGGGCGCGACGTGGCCGTGGTACGAGCGCGCCTGGCGCAGGCGCTCTGTGTGCTGGGATCGGCCACGCCGTCGCTCGAATCGTATTGGAACGCGGAGCGCGGCAAGTACGGCCTGGTTCGCCTCGATCAGCGCGTCGCCGGCCGTCCTATGGCCAGCGTCGAAATCGTGGACATGCGGGAGGAGTTTCGCCAAACGTTCAGCAAGATTCCGGTGTCGCGCCGTCTGCGAGAGGAGATCGAGGCGCAACTCGCCCACCGCGCGCAGACCATCATTCTGCTTAACCGGCGCGGCTACTCCTGGTTCCTGCTTTGCCGAAGCTGCGGCGAGAGCCCCGAATGCCAAAACTGTTCCATCTCCCTCACCTATCACCGACGCGAGCACCGGCTGGTGTGCCACTACTGCGGATATTCCGCTCCGGTGCCCTCGCACTGCCCGGCTTGCAAGAGCGAATTCATTTACTACGTCGGCGAAGGCACCGAAAAGATCGAGGACAAGTTCCGCGAGTTGTTCCCAACCGCGCGCGTCGAGCGTCTGGACCGCGACGTGGCCCGGCGCGCGGGTTCGTACGAGCGCGTGCTGGGCGCCTTCCGGCGCGGCGAAGTGGACATTCTGATTGGCACTCAGCTTGTCTCCAAGGGCCACGACTTCCCCGGAGTTACGCTGGTGGGCGTGGTTTCGGCGGACCACGCTTTGCGTCTGCCCGATTTCCGCGCTGCCGAACGCACCTTTCAGCTTCTCACTCAGGTGGCCGGCCGTGCGGGGCGCGGCCTTGCGCCGGGCCGCGTTCTGGTGCAGACGTTTTACCCGGAACACTACGCCATCCGCCTGGCTGCCGACCAGAACTACAGCGGATTTTTCAGCAAAGAAATACGCTTCCGCCGCATGATGCGCTATCCGCCTGTGGCCGCGCTGGCTCACGTCGTCGCCCAGGACAAAAAGCTTGAACGCGCCGTCGAAGTCGCCAAAAAGATTGATCGCTACTTGAAGCGCGAGCTGCCGGACTCGAGCTTCGAAAGCGACACCGGAACCCGCGACGCGGGTAATGCAGGCATGGGCGCTCAGTCGCTACTGGCAAGCTCCGACCGTGCAGAGGCAGCTCCCGCTGATGGCCGCCGCTTTACGGCTGGTCCCGCTTCGCACGGCTTTCGCTTCCGGGTGCTGGGACCTGCGCCGGCGCCGCTGGCTCGTCTTCACGGGCGGCATCGTATTCAGTTCCTGATTAAGGCTGCGTCCCGCTCCGAGCTTAGCCGCCTGCTTCTCGGCCTTGCCGACTACTGCCAGGCCGAACGCGTTCCACCGAGATCGGTGGTGATCGACATGGACCCGGTGAGCGTGATGTGAGGCTATCTACATGGGCTATCACTGACTATTCAGCCGTGACCGCCACTGTTCTGTAGCACAAGGGCTTAAGTTCTTCTCGGGCCGTAAAGATTTCGTCTTTATGCCCGGAGCAAATCCGATCGTGCCTTGTGGTACCTCTGCGTTCTCTGTGGCTAGAAGCCTTCAACACGGAGGCCACAGAGTCTCCGTGAACTCCGTGTTGAGAAGCTTCCCGGCACAGAGGTCACGGAGAACCTCACTTCGGTTGCGGCCAAGTCGCGCCGTCTACTACTGAAGATTACGTATCATAGTGGCAGTGAAAGAGCGGGGCTTTCAGCCCCGCCGTGGGTCGGTGCCTCACCGTTGGGCTTTAGCCCCTGAAGCAGCGGTGAATTGGCTTCAGCGGCTAAAGCCGCCTCACTGGCCATCTCGCGACGGCGGGGCTGAAAGCCCCGCCCTTTCGCGGAGTCGTTGTAGCAGACAAAAAACTTCATCTTTGCGTTCTTGGCGCCTTTGCGTGAGACCTTACGTTCTTTCACGCTTTCTTGATCTTCTTTCCCTCCGCGTCCCACTCCGCAACACATTTATTGAAGTAGGAGTAGTTCGCCAGATGGCAGCCGAGGGCGGCGTTGTTGCCGAACGTGCCGTCTTCCACCGAAGGCTGGCGCGTCCGCACGGATTGGAAGTAATTCCACAGGTGCTCGCGGTCGTCGCTGTAATCCGCCGGAGCGTGATACGTAACGGATTCAACGGCCTTAGAGGTGGCGGGCTTTGGGCCGTGCTCAGCGTACCATTGCTGAGCGTAGTCCGCCTCCATCTTGTGCGGCCATCCCGGCGTGCAAGGCTCGTGATCGAGGCCGTCCTGAGGTGAAATCGTCACCGAATCATCATGAATCTCGATCAATCCTCCCGTGCCCATGAAACGGGTCACCTCCGGCGTTTCGGTGTTGAGCGTGACGCGCATGGTGGCCCGAAACTTCGGATATTCGTAGAGGGTCGTCATGGTGTCGGGCACGTCGCGGCCGTCGTGCCACCTGAAAAGACCGCCGGTAGAAAGCGCGCGCTCGGCGGGGGCGGTGATGCCCATCACGAAGTGGACGCCTGTGATTTCGTGGACGTACAAGTCGCCGGGAATACCCTCGCCGTAGTCCTGGAAGCAGCGCCAGCGAGTCCAGCGGATGGGGTCAAAGTCGCGCTTGGGCGCGGAGCCGAGCCACGTTTCCCAATCCACCGTTTGCGGAGAAAGATCAGGCGGCACCGTGTATTCCCAGGCGCCGCAGGGGTCATTGCGCCCCATGATGGCCTCGATCAGGCACACGTCGCCGATTTGTCCCTGGTCAATAAGCTCCTTGGCCTTGGCGTAAATGATTGAGCTTCGCCGCTGACTGCCGATCTGCACAATGCGGTTGTTCTTTTTCTCCGCCTCAATAATCTCGAAGCCCTCTTCCACCTTGTGCGTCATCGGCTTCTCGCAGTAAATGTCCTTGCCGGCATTGCAGGCATCCACGATGATGTGCTTGTGCCAGTGATCGGGCACGGCCGCGATGAGGCAGTCGATGTCCTTGTTCTCCAAAAGGTCGTGGTAGCGCTTGGTGCAGATTAAAGGCTTGTCCGCACCCACAATCTCCTTGGCCAGCTCCAATCGCCCGTCGTAAAGATCACAGGCGGCGATGCATTCAACGCCCGGCAGGCGGATGGAAGTCTCGAGCAAACCCGAGCCCTGCATGCCGACACCGATAATCCCAAAATGAATCGTGTCACTGGGCGCCACGGGTCTTCCCGAGGCACTCGCCAGAGTTTCGCCTGCCCGCGTCATCATCGGGCTCAATAAGATTGACCGTCCTCCCATCACCGCTCCGGCCGCTGCGGCCGTTCTTTGCATAAAAACGCGCCTGCTGATTTCTCTTTTACTCATAAGCTCCGCCTCCCAAGATCATAGATGGTGTGCCTAGGGCCTATCCTAATGACCGTTTCACAGAAAGAGCAAGTGCATCTTTTGTTTGGTAGTGACTCAATCTGAATTTTTCTTCTTGTACGGCCCGCGCTTCTTGGCAACCGGCTCAGGAACCAAGTCAACGATGTCCTGAATTGTCCAAAGGCGCAGGGTAACTCCTGCCTCTTGTGCCGGTGTCACGCGCAGCGTCTTGTGAATCCGAACGAAATTGTAGTGCATGTAATATAGCGCCAGCATATAGGCGTGGTTCTCGATTTTCTTGCTGAATCCGTTGGTCAGCCGGGTAAACCGGCGCATCCCCATTCGCATCGAAAGGTTCTGGCGCTCGATGTAAGACGTTGAGATGTGATTGGGGTCGGGATTGCCTTGCACGGTCTTTCGCTCACAGGATGTGCACACCGCAGGACTGTAGCGGGTTTCCTCTTGGCTTGATTCGTAAGTCTTAACTAGCAAGGCGTAATCGATATCGGCTCCAAAGGCTCCCTCGACAGCCTCCAAGTACACCTTGAGGCCATCGGTTGTCAGTTGAATGCGAGAGGCTAGACGAGAGGCTAGGTCATCGATGAACATCTTCGCGCTTTGTGCGTCACGATTGCCTACCATGAAAGAGGGCACCAGCTTGGTGTCCGCATCGATGGCAACCCACGTCCACACGCTCCCAAAGCCGAACTTCCCTTGCTTATCCGCTGGCAGGTTCTTGTCCTTCGCATAGCAGAATGACCAGCACTCGTCACACTGAATCCGCTTGCACTTCAGACCTCGCAGAGCCTTGTCCTGATACTCGGCACAGGCCATTCCGACACGCGGCAGGAAGTTGAGAACCGTGTTGAAGGCAACGTCACACATGCGAGCGGTTGCCCGGAGCGAGTTACCCTCAACGAGTGCTGCTACGATCTGTGCTTGCTTCTCTCGGCTCAGTGTTTTCATATGTTCATTATGCTTGAGCGAGAGTTAGCTTGTCAAGAAAAAAGTTTTTGATTTTTTGGGGACTTTAAGAGTTACATTTTGATTCTTTGTTTTCTCCTCCTTATAAGCTATTCTTGACTTGGGCTACCAATGGCTACTCACAGGGAGAAGAAGCCACACGCCGACAAGCCTATATTGGAGCTAAGGGCTAAAGGGCCGGGTGTGCGCCCTGGCCGTGTGCCTGTCCCCGATCTTATCAGAATATGTGAAGAAGCCCAAAGGGCTGTAAATCGACAAGCGGAGACTTTGCAGGGTAGAAAGACACTTCATCCAGGGCCAATCGCTGACCAGTTACGCCAAGAGTGTACCCTTGAGTTGATTGGACTAAAGCGCGGTAGTACGCGGCTGCAGTTTGGATGGGCAAAGCCACAAACGAACATCGAATTCCCAGACCAATCAACATTCAGTGAGGACGTAGTCAGAGAACTAGCCGTAACCATTAAGAGCCTAGGTAACGGCAACAAGCACGAATCGGACCCCGGAGTTATTCAGGCTTTGTACGGCCTCAGCGCGGTTACGGAACAAAGACGCATCGCAGAGATAGAGTGGGTTGCCCTGAGGGCTGGGACGCGAAAGAAAGTTTCTGCGTTCGTGAATCGAAAGGTAAGGGAGCGTGCGGCTGCACGATTGAGCAGCCCTAGGAAGGCTGAGCGCCAAGTCGATGGCGTCCTCGACATGGCAGATTTCAAGCCAAATGACCTTAAGTGCCGGATTGATCCGGCAATCGGAGCGCCTGTTTTTTGCACGTTTAACGAAAGGAATGCGACGCAAGTGCAGTTACTCATGCGGCAGCCAGTGCGGGCTATTGGTGAGGCTACTATTGCGCCGTATTCTGAGCGCATCGACAGTCTGCATATTCACACCATCGAACGCCTGCCTTCACTGTCTCTTGGCAAAGATAATTTCTTTGCAGAATCTTCCATCGAGGAACTGGCTTCACTCCAAAAGGTAAAGCCGATTAAAGATATGTCCACATTCGCCAGCGGATTTCCAGTTGATGAGGATGTAGACCAGTTCCTTGAAGAGATTTATAGCGCCAGAAGGTAGGCTACCTACGGCAACTCGCGAAGAGGGTTCCAAAGCCACACAAGTCGATTCTGTCCTATTAGATACGGACGTTTTTTCTTACATGATAAAGCCCGGAGACACTCGGGGCGATATCTATAGGGCAAAAGTTCAAGACAAGCGGCTCTGTGTGTGCTTTGTCACGATCGGCGAGCTTCTATTTGGAGCTTACAGAAAGAAATGGTCAGCCCAAAACATAGAGCGATTAAGGGCTAGATTGCGCTCTGTTGTAACCGTACCGTTTGACAATGCTGTCTGCCAAACCTATGCCAATCTCAAGACGGAACTGTCGGCAAAGGGATTGTGCGTTTCCGACAACGATCTCTGGATAGCATCGTGTGCCGTCCGCCACTCTATCCCGTTAATCTCTAACAACCGTAAGCATTTCGAGAAAATTCCCGGCTTGGTCTTGCAGTCAGAGGCACCTATCATTCGAGAAATTGAGTCACAGACTAAGATGTTTGAGCCTTCCAGCGAGAGCGCGCCGCTTTCTTTGCAATCTCCTTCCTCCGAGCCCGAGAAAGAGTAGAGGCTCTAGCGACTCCACCTTTCCTTCCTCCCTTACGTCCAATGGCTGCCATATGCTCCGACAACTCCGTCACGGTCTCACCCGGCTCTGGCCCTTCGGTCAGCATCCTAGCTATCTGGTGTGCTCTTTGGTTTGGGTCTTTCGGGAGCTTCTTGGGGATGATCATGCTCCCATTATCGCACAGAGCGGTTCGGCCTAGAATTCAGACTGAGTCACCACCTTTTGTTTGATCTGGTTGCGGATTCCGGGGCAAGCCGATCACGATTCCGGAGTCATGCCGATCACAGTTCCGGGATGATT
>JASHYZ010000496.1 GCA_030042795.1 Terriglobia bacterium
CACTTTCCTCTATGACGACGAGGGCGTGCCCGCGCAGTGCACGCCGGTGATCCGCGACGGGCTCTTTGTAGGCTACCTCACTTCGCGCGAGTCTGCGGCCTCGGCTGGCCTGGGCCGTTCGAGCGGCGCCATGCGCGCCGAAGGCTGGAATCGCATCCCGCTGATTCGCATGACCAACGTGAGCCTGTTGCCTGGAACCTGGAAGCTCGACGACCTGATCGCCGATACCGAAGACGGTATCTTGATGGAGACGAACCGGAGCTGGTCTATCGATGACCGGCGTTACAACTTTCAGTTCGGCACCGAAATCGGTTGGGAAATCAAAGGCGGAAAGCGCGGGCGAATGCTGAAGAATCCGAGCTACGGCGGCATCACGACCGAGTTCTGGAATTCCTGCGACGCCATCTGCGGCCCGGAGCACTGGACCCTATGGGGCACGCCCAATTGCGGCAAGGGCCAGCCTATGCAATCGATGGGAACCGGCCATGGCGCGGCGCCGGCGCGATTCAGGCGGGTGGAGGTCGGAGTAGCCTACACGTAGCTCGACATGCAGCAAGACCCAAGCGCACCCCCGGTGCCACGGAGTGAAGGGCCGGGAGAGGACGCGGCGGCGATGGTAGGAGAAGAGCACTTATGTTTCGGAGGTTCGTGGCGTCGCTCGGGGACTTGAGCGATGAGGAACAAGCTTGGTGTGAAAAGATCATCGTTATTGTGTTGTCCGGCGCCTGCACGATTGCCGGTCTCGTGGTCGTCTATTTGCACGACGCCGAAAGAATGGCTTTCATTCTGTGGGCCGGAGCCTTTCTGGCGTCCGGGTTTCTCCTGGGATTCCTTTTCGGAATTCCCCGGACCTTGCAGTCCGAGCAGCCACCGCCGGGCGCGGCTTCCGAAGGATACGAACAACGGGTCAACACCAACCTGGAGTACATCTCGGACTGGCTCACGAAGATTATCGTTGGACTCGGACTGGTGCAACTGGGCAAATTACCTTCAAAGCTGGATGCTGCTGCACAGTATGTCGCCTGCGGTCCGGGTAACACGTGTGAGCAGAAGGTGTTTGCCGGCGCAACTCTCGTCTACTTCGCCGTAGTTGGATTTCTCGCCGGTTACCTGCTCACCCGACTGTTCCTGGCTCCGGCCTTCCGAAGGGTTGAGGATCCAGGGAAGAAGCTGGCCAGGGTGATGGCGGGAAAATCTCCAATTCCTGAAGTACCAGGGAAAAGTCGGCAGGCGGTGGAAACTATTTCGGTTGTGCTCAGCGCATTCCGGGACCTCGAAGCAAAGGCAGCTTCTGAAAGGCTCCAGACTCATATCGGTCAGCTCGAAAGCATGAAGGAGAGCATGCCCTTGTCGCGCGAGCTGTTCATTGTGCTGGGGAGGCTGTACAAGAACTTCGGCGAGTACGACAAGGCGATCGAAACCCTCACCCGGTTCATTGACAACAAGAAAGCGGCTGCAGCACTCGACACCGACACGGCCACGGCCCTTTACAACAGAGCCTGCTACTACACGCTGCAAATGAGTCGGAAGACAGGAGATGAGAAGAACAAGTGTAAGAGGAAGGCTTTGGACGATCTTCAAGAGGCGCTAAAAATATCCCCGTCCGACCGCGCAAGCGCTCGGACGGACCCAGACTTCGAAGCTCTCCGCAACGAGCCAGAGTTCCAAGCTCTCACCGAAGAGCCGCTCGGAGGACCGCACTAAAGAACCTTGTCCATGATCCACCTCACGAACATAGGGTATCACGCGGGCCTTCGGCAGTCAATACAGGTCAGTAAACCCGCAGGGTGCGGAACTGGAAGTGATAATGAATCCGGCCGAGGTCACGTTCCATTGCGACCAGATGGTAAACCCGGTGAGGCATTGACAAAGAGACGTAACCGCTAATTTCACTATCCGATGCAGCTAACCCGCCAACGTGCTCAAGAGCTTTTCGCCGAAGTCACGAAGTACTCCACAGCCGATGAGACCGAATGCCTCATCACCGCCAACCGGTACGCCCTCACCCGTTTCGCTAACAACAACATTCATCAGAACGTCACCGAAGAGGGGCTTTACCTCTCGGTGCGCGCGGCCGCCGATCACCGCACAGCGCGCGCCGGCACCAACAAGCTGGATAGCGCTTCCATCCGGAGGCTTGCGGAAGCAGCCCTGGACCTGGCGCGGCTTCAGCCGCCTGATCCGGAGCTTCTGCGCATGCCTGAGCCCCAGATGTACCGCGCGGTGCAGCGCTTTGTGCCGGCCACGGCTGAGCTGGGACCGAGTGAGCGCGCGGAAGCGGTCACCCGGATGATCCGCCGGGCCGAAGCCGATCATCTGACGGCGGCCGGCGTGTTTTCCAGCGGCTGCTCGGCGACGGCCCTCTTTAATTCGCGAGGTCTCCGCGCTTTTTATGAAGAAACCGTCTCAGAGCTCTCAGTAACGATGGTGGGACCCACGAGCTCCGGCTGGGCCAAGAAGACGGGTCCCAATCATCTCGAGCTTGACCCCGAAGCGCTTGCGGATCGCGCCGCACGCAAGGCGTTGGCCAGCGTTGAGCCGCGCGAGATCCCGCCCGGACGCTACACCGTGATTCTGGAGCCTGCGGCCGCCCTTGACTTGATGGGCTTCCTGGTGTTTGATTTCAGCGGTTTGGCGGTGGCCGAACAGCGAAGCAGCCTGACCGGAAGGATGGGTACGAAACTCTTCGGCAGCAACATCGAAATTCGCGATGACATTTATCATCCTCTGCACCTCGGCGCTCCCTTCGACGGTGAAGGCGTGCCACGGCAAAGGGTCGTACTCGTCGAACACGGCGCGCCCAAGAATCTCGTCTACGCTCGCCAGACCGCGCGTAAGGCGGGCGCCGAGCCCACAGGACACGGCTTCCCATTACCCAACGAATACGGCGAAGCTCCGATGAACATCGTCATGGAAGGCGGCCGGCACAGCGTGGAAGATATGATTCGTTCAACTGAGCGTGGCCTGCTGGTGACGCGCCTGTGGTACATTCGCGAGGTTGATCCTTACCAGAAGATTGTCACCGGCATGACACGCGACGGTACGTTTTGGATTGAAGGCGGAGAGCTGCGACACGGGGTCAGGAATCTCCGCTTCAATCAAAGCTTGATTGAGATGCTTTCGAACGTCGAGATGATGAGCCCGCCGGAGCGCGCCGCGGGCGAGGAATCTTTTGAGATGGTGGTGCCGGCCATGAAGGTGCGCAACTTCACCTTCTCCTCGGTGACGAAGTTCTAGCTGCTTTCGAAATTCTTTGCGCTGGGCTATGCTGATGTTCGAGTAATGCCCTCCGAGGGTCTGGTCATTCGGCGCAATGGGAGAAAAGAGCATTCAATGGCCTCTCGAACCTGGCGCGGCCTTCGGCCGCAACCAAACCGAAGTCCTCGACGCCCTCTGTGCCTAGAAGCCTCTCAACACGGAGTTCACGGAGACTCTGGGACCTCAGTGTTGAAGGCTTTTGGCCACAGAGGGCACAGAGAGGTTGTGAGCTGCATTCAAGCACAAGACAAAATCTTCGCAGCGCGAGAAGAAAGTGGACGTTAGTAACACAAAGACTTGTTCCGGGCGTAGCCCGCTTGGGAGGCGTTGGGGGCCTGTCCTGGGAATGGTCCTGGCCTTGACGTTCGGCACCGTGGCTTGCGACAACACAGTGCCAGTAGGCGAGACTCGTACGGAGTCAAAGACGGTGCAACTCGGCGCGGCAAAAGCAGTCCGCGTGAATCTCAAGATGGGCGCCGGCGAACTCAAGGTCGCGGGCGGCGCGAGTGACCTCTTGAACGC
>JASHYZ010000046.1 GCA_030042795.1 Terriglobia bacterium
AGCACGACGAAAGTGTTCGATAGCGTCGTCCCACTGGCGGGCCTGAAGCGCCATATCACCAAGCTCGTATTCTGCGGGGGCGTTGCCGGGATCGATCTTCAACTCCTCCTCAAACTCGCGGCGCGCCTCGTCAAGCTTGGCGTTGCCAGACGAACCGGCAAGGAGCAGCCGCCCCAGCCGGTAATGAACACCCGCCAGGTTTGGATTGAGGGAAAGCACTTTGCGATACTCGGCTGCGGCGTCATCGAGCTTGCCCTGCATCTCCAAAACCTCGGCGTTAAATTGGTGCGCTTGATAGGAGGCAGGAGCCGTTTCAAGCAGCCGCTCCGAGGCTTGCGTGGCCAGTTCGGAGTAAACGTGGCCGCTGAGATACAACACCTCGGGATCGTTCGGGAACTGCTTGCTCAGCGCAGGAATGAGATCGGCAGCGCGGTCAGGGTGGCCTAGCTCCATCTCACAGCGCACGGCGCCGACGCCGATCATTCGCTTGAGCGCAGGATCGGTAATGCGAGGGAAATCCTTTTCGATGTAAGGCAGGGCCTGCTCGCACTCGCCTTCTTCTGCGAGGCTCGCACCGAGGAAGTAATGAGCATTCGTGAGCGTTGGTTTTAGTTTCAGCGCCTGACGATATTCGCGCACGGCATCCGAATAGCGTCCGGAGAAATAGTAGGCGGTGCCCAGGTTGGCGCGAAGCTCTGCGATGCCAGGCTCCAGCTTAATCAATTTTTCCAGGGCGGGAATGGCCCGAGCGTCATCGCCGGAAGCCAAGGCTGACTGAGCCTCGGCAGCGAGCTGGTTGGGATTGTTCGATAAGGCTTGCTGGGATGTTGGAGCCAAAGCCCGGGCCAGAGCAGTGATTACGGTGAGGGTGAGCAGCAAGCTGGAACCAATCGGAACCGTACTTCTCATCCACTCAATCGAGCGCTTCACCACGGACTCATTGTACTACTCATGTGAAAGGTCTTCCTCGCACGCAAAAAGTCAACTCCCCCGGGAGGGCACCAACCCCTGGTGACGCGCGCTACTTGATCTCCATAACTTCCTGCTCTTTACTCTTACCCTGTGCGTCGAGTTTCGCAATAAAATCGTCGGTCAGTTTCTGAACTTCTTCGAGGCCCCGTTTCTCATCGTCCTCGGAAATTTTCTTATCCTTCAGCAGCTTTTTGAGGGTTTCATTGGAATCGCGCCGGATGTTACGGATGGCCGTCCGGTGGTTTTCGAGCACTTTGTGCAGGTGTTTCACCAAATCCTTGCGGCGCTCTTCGGTGAGCGCCGGGATCGGGATGCGGAGCAGCTTGCCGTCGCTCATGGGATTAAGCCCAAGATCGGACGAACGGATCGCCTTCTCAATAGCCGAAATCAGCGTGGTATCCCACGGCTGCACCGTTACCATGCTAGGCTCGGGCACGCCAAGTGTGGCTACCTGGTTGAGCGGCGTGGGCGTTCCGTAGTAATCGACGCGAATTGCGTCCAGCATGGACACCGACGCGCGACCCGTCCGAACACCGGCGAGCTCGTGGCGGCAGTCTTCGAGCGCCTTGGCCATACGCGTCTTGGCCTGATTCACGTCTTCACGAACAACTGGGTTTTCAATGGTTGCCATAACATCCTCATGAGCGGTGTCGGGGCGGCCTCAGCGAGCTACCAGCGATCCGATTTTTTCGCCGAGCACAATCCGCTTAAGGTTTCCCGGGACGTTGAGGTTGAACACCACGATTGGAAGGCTGTTATCCATACACAGCGAGATGGCGGTGGTGTCCATCACGCCCAGGCGCTTCGAGAGCACGTCCAGGTAGGTAATCTCTGAGAAAAACTTGGCGTCGGGAAACTTCTTGGGATCGGCGTCGTAAATGCCGTCAACCTTGGTCGCCTTCAGAATAACCTCAGCCTTGATTTCCATGCCACGCAGCGCGGCGGCCGTGTCGGTGGAGAAAAAGGGGTTGCCGGTTCCTCCGGCCAGGATCACCACCCGTCCCTTTTCCAGGTGTCGAACCACGCGCCGGCGAATAAAAGGCTCGGCGATCTCGCGCATTTCGATGGCTGTGACCACCCGCGTGGGAGAGCCGCACTTTTCGATGGCGTCCTGAAGGGCTAGCGCGTTGATCACCGTTGCGAGCATGCCCATGTGGTCGCCCACCACGCGATCGATGCCTCTGGCCGAAGCGTGCACTCCGCGGATGAAGTTGCCTCCACCCACCACCACGGCCACCTCGACGCCGAGAGCGTGAATCTCGTGGAGCTCGTCAGCGATGCGGCCGGCCACTTCGGCGTCCACTCCGAAGCCCTGCCCGCCCATAAGGGCCTCGCCACTCAGTTTTACCAGGATACGATGAAAGACAGGTTCCGGCATTTCCATGCTTCGCGAACATCAGGATGGGGCTTAAGTCGGGCCCGTTCTGCAATGATCGTTGAGTCTTACTCCGCAGTCTTCAGGCCGTCGCCCACCTTAAATCGGGCGAACCGCCGAACTGAAATGTTCTCGCCGAGCTTGCCGATCTTGGAAGCGATCAGCTCGCCGATCGTGGTGTTGCCTGTCTGGTCTTTAATGAAATGCTGGTCATAAAGGCAGTTCTCTTCGTAGAACTTGCCCAGACGCCCTTCCACGATGCGCTCCACAACCGCTGCCGGCTTGCCGGACTCGGCTGCCTGACTGCGCAGGATTTCCTTCTCGCGCTCGAGCACTTCCGGAGACACTTCCTCGCGGCGAATGAACCGCGGATCTGTGGCGCAAATTTGCATAGCAATGTCGTGCACGAGCTCCTGAAAGTCGGGAGTGCGCGCCACAAAGTCGCTTTCGCAATTAACCTCCACCATCACGCCGATCTGCGCGCCGGGATGCACGTACGAACCTACCAAGCCTTGGCTGGCGCTTCGCCCTGCCTTCTTGGCTGCGGTCGCTTGCCCGTGCTTGCGCAAATAGACGATGGCCTCATCAAAGTCTCCGTTGGTAGCCTCGAGCGCCTTCTTGCACTCCATCATGGGAGCGCCCGTCAATTCCCGCAGCCGTTTGACGTCTTCCGCCTTCACTGCCATTCGCGATCACTTCCTCTCGACATGAAAAAGGCAGGCCTCACGTGAGCCGCCGCTGACTCTGAGGCCTGCCCCGATTTTCCCGGCTATCAAACTCCTCTTGGCCAGCCTGCTAAAATCTCCCCGAGCTTCCTTCCCTGCGGCGGGAAGGCTTATTGGCTCCAGAGGGCTTGCGCCGAGGCTGCGTGGGACGCGCACGTCCGTCATCCGCTTCTTCCGGCAGCGGAGACCCAGGTTCCGAAAGTCCTTCCATAAAATCCGCGCCCGCCGCCAATCCCGCTTCCTCCATCGAGGTCGGCTCAACCTCCACAACTTCGGCGATTTGCATCGCGCCCGCTTCGCGCTCGCGCTCCAACTCCTCGGCGCGCTGCTCGGCGGCAATCTTCTCTTCCTCGAGCTGCCGCTCGGCCGCAGCTTGACGGCCTTCCAGGGCAGCATCGGCCACGCGCGATGTGAAAAGGCGGATGGAACGCAGGGCGTCGTCATTACCCGGAATCACGAGGTCTACATAGTCCGGGTCGCAATTCGTGTCCACGATGGCCACCACGGGGATCCCGAGTTTGGCGGCCTCCATCACCGCGATGCGTTCCTTGTTCGAGTCCACCACGAAGAGCGCGTCGGGCAGGCCCGGCATTTCTTTGATGCCCGCCAGGTTGCGATCAAGGTGTTGGCGCTCGCGCTCCAGCTTCAACACCTCCTTCTTGGGCAGAAGTTCGTAGCGGCCATCTTTGCCCATTTCTTCGAGCTCTTTCAATCGTTGAATGGATTTCTGGATGGTTGTGTTGTTCGTCAGCAAGCCGCCCAGCCAACGGTGGTTCACGTAGAACATGCCGCAGCGCGTGGCCTCTTCAGCGATAGCTTCCTGCGCCTGCCGCTTGGTTCCGACGAACAGCAGCGACTTGCCTTCCTGCGCCAGGTCGGAGACGAACTTCGCAGCCTCCTTGAAAAGCTTGAGCGTCTTTTGCAAGTCGATGATGTAAATCCCGTTTCGCTCCCCGTAAATGTACTCCTTCATTTTCGGGTTCCAACGCCGGGTCTGGTGGCCGAAATGGACGCCCGCCTCCAGAAACTCCTTCATTGTGATGCTCGCCAAATTACCTCCTGCTGGTTGTCGGTGGTCGGTTGTCAGTTGTCAGTTCCAACGTCCCCTTTGCACCGCGAAGAAATCTTAGCAAACCATTGAGAAGCCGCCCAACTTCACCCGTACGTTCCAAAAGACGCGTAGCCTCGTCGGTTTTGATGTAACCCAGCCGCTCTGCGAGCTGTACATGCGTCTCGACCTCTGCCAGTGACCCATTCGCAATGCAGAGATGCTGAACAAACTCCGGCTTGTGCTGGCGCCGCTGACCTTCGGCGATGTTCGCCGGAATCGAGACGGCAGCACGCTGCAACTGACTACACAAGCCGTAAGTCTCGGCGCCTGGGAAACTTCTAGTGGCGCTGTAGCATTCGACCGTCAAATCCATGGCCTTTTGCCAGAGTTCTAAATCCTGGTACGATCTTCCGCTTAACACGCCACTCTCAGGCCCCGCTCATTGACCGCCCACCAACAACCGACAACCGCCCACCGTCTACCGTTTCGAGAACTGGAACCGCTTGCGCGCGCCCTTCTGACCGTATTTCTTGCGTTCTTTCGCACGAGGATCACGCGTGAGAAAGCCGCCTTGCCGGAGCTTCGACCGCAACTCCGGATTGAACAATAGCAAAGCGCGGGCGATGCCGTGACGCGCGGCCCCGGCTTGTCCATGGACACCGCCGCCATGAGCCAGGATCATGATATCGAACTGGCCTTCCGTCTCCGTTGCCACGAGCGGCTGCCGCAGTTCCAGCCGCAGCGCCTCCGCGGGGAAGTAGCTCTCCATGGACCGCCGGTTCACCGTCAGCTTGCCCGAACCCGGTTTCAGGATCACGCGGGCCACCGACGTTTTACGCCGGCCCGTGGCTCTAAACTGAATACTCTCTGTCACAAGTACTCCTCAAACCCAAGGATAGTAAAAGGGATTCTGAGTGGGACTAGCGGCCAAGGGATGACGCCTTCGCTGGGCGCTGAGCCGAATGGGGATGCACCGGCCCGGCGTAGACCTTCAGTCGTGTGGCGATCCGCTGCCCGAGGCGGGTCTTGGGCAACATACCGACGATGGCGTCGTGCACCAACCGCTCCGGCCTGGTTTCCAGAACCTGCCGCGCCGAAACTTCTTTCAACCCGCCAGGATAGCCTGTGTGGTGGCGATAAACCTTTGCCTCCCACTTCTTGCCCGTCAGGCGGATCTTCTCCGCATTGATAACGATCAAGCCGTCCCGATGGTCGACGTGAGGCGTGAAGTCGGGCGAGCTTTTCCCCGTCAACACCCGTGAGGCACGAGCGGCCAAGCGGCCCAGCACTGCTCCCTCAGCATCGATCAACGTCCAGCGCACGCCACCCCGGCGTACCTTTTGCAGATACGTTCCCACAGTCTTCTCCGTCAGAATCTCTTGGAGTCCTTATTACAACCGCATATCCAGCCGTTTGTCAACTATCCGCAAAGAAAAGGAATTCTCTTAATTCGTCAGGCGTGATTTTTGGAGGGCGACCCGAAGAAGCCGGGAAGCCCAAGGTGAGGAGTAACGAGTGACATCTGTCGCACGTAGATAAATCAAGCGGTTTCAATTACATGGCAGCAGGCTAGGGCTAACTTGCTTATTTTCATCAACATCGTGGGTTCCGGACGCCGATCCTTTATTATCAACAACATCGTGGGTTCTTCCTTCGTTTCGTGATTTTTTGGAGTCTCGCTTCCCACCTGTTTTCCGGTCTTGAGCCTCAGCAGCAGGCCCATGAGACGGGCAGCAGTTCGACTTCTTCGCCGCCAATCTTTCCGGCGTCATCGTCGATTTTTTTACGAGCACAGCCATGATTGCCATCATCAGCCGCGAACTGCAACGGCAGGTTGATCCCGCCATCCAAGGACCGCGTGAAGCATCTCCCGCCTCGATCGCTAAAAACAAGCATACCACTCGCGGGAGCCCTTGTCAATAGGTAAGTTGTCCCATACTTTATAGTTAGATCGTACGCTATACTCGCAGTCTAGGCTACTTTCAAGAAAATCGAATCTCTATAGCGCGGCTTGGCCGCAACCAAAGTGAGGTTCTCCGTGCCCAAAAGCCTTCAACCCTGAGGCCACAGAGTCTCGGTGAACTCCGTGTTGAGAGGCTTCTAGGCACAGAGAGCGCCGAGGACTTCGGTTTGGTTGCGGCCAGAGAAGAACCCGAGACTCAGCAGGAGATCTATGCAGACCACGACCGCAAGTTGGATGCCGCCAGACAGCAACGCCAGAGTCACCGCCAGCAAGCCGCGTCAAGAGCGAAGCGCCGCTCTGGAGGAGGGTCATTGCGAGAGCTCGTGCGCATCGTTCATGCTGCCGGTTGCCGTAAACGTCCCCATGGAGGGATTGTAAAGACTCAGCGGTGGCGGTGACGCCCGTGGAACTTGCGCCACCCGCCACCAACACTTCACCGTTTTCGAGAAGCACTGCGCCCTGCCCTGCACGGGCCACTGTCGTGCTGGCGGTGGCGCTCCATTGGCCGGTAGAGGTTTTTTCTGCTTCCCCGGTGTTATGGCACCTGGAAGTTCACGTTGCTCGTCAGCGTGCCGCTGGGTGTTTCCACCTGGACCTTGCCGGTCGTCGCGCCGCTCGGTACGGTGGTCGTGATTTCTGTGCTTGAGACCACCGTGAACGTGGCCTGCACGCCGTTGAAAGTGACGCTCGTCGAGCCCGTCAGGTTGTTTCCCAGAATGGCGACGGCCGTCCCTACGCCGCCAGAGGCGGGGTTGGTTGCGACAAATGGCCCCAGCCCCACAGCCAGACTGAAAACAGTGCCTCCGCCGCCAGTTCCGATCGAGGTTGTCCCGTAGAAGTTGCCATTCGTGCCTTGCACCAGCCCGCCTGGGTCACAACTGCTGATAGTGCCGCTGCCGAAGTTGACCAGCGTGGTCAGCGTG
>JASHYZ010000047.1 GCA_030042795.1 Terriglobia bacterium
AGGGACTAGCGCAGGGCTCGTTTCTCAAGCCTGCGGCTTTTCCATTTACCTCTCCAACCTTCCAGTCGAATCGACCGAAGGACCAACGACGCTTCAACAATGCATAAAAAGCCACAAGTCGTGTTACTAACGTCCAATTTCTTCTCGCGCCGCGAAGATTTTCGTCTTGTGCTTGAATGCAACTCGCAACCTCTCCGTGCCCTCTCCGCCAAAAGCCTTCAACACTGAGGCCACAGAGTCTCCGCGAACTCCGTGTTGAGAACTTTCTAGGCACAGAGGTCACCGAGACCTTCGGTTTGGTTGTGGCCGAAGGCCGCGCCAGGTTATGACTTAATGTGCTCTGTATAGCTTCTTTTGACTGAGCTTCCACTTTTCGGCTCCAACGCCGTCCCGCATCATACGCTTGGCCCCCCCTTTGGGCGCAAATGGATGGCCGTTGCCGGTCGCAGGGTGAGCGGCGTAGCCACGGCAGCCTGTATTGATATCTCAGGCCGCTCGCTCTTGTTGTTTCGCTTTCGGGACGTGGTGTCCGTCCGTGGACACTCCTGGTAATTTCGTCGGTCTTGGAGGTCGATAAGTCCTTATCTTGGTGGCACATGTCGGTCGAAACGATGGAATGCCTCTTGCTGCTCACGAGCAATTGATATATTGAGGCAACTAGCGGGTAGCGGGCAGCCACCGTCAGTGGTGTTCTGACCGCGGGTGTTTCGGGGCTCAGTAATCCGCCATGGCTCGATTGGCGAGTCGCTTTCACGCGAGGTGGGAAATGAAAGGTCTGTGGCTAGATATTGGTTACGGCTGGCGCACGTTGCGTAAGAATCCGGGCTTCACTGCCCTAGCAGTTCTGACGCTAGCGCTTGGCATCGGCGCGAACACTACCATCTTTAGTTGGATTAATTCCACGCTGCTAAACCCCATCCCAGGCGCCAGGGACGCCAGCGGGATCGTTTCCCTCACCCAAGGTGGGACGGTGGTTGACCCTGCGCAATTTTCTTATCCCGACTATGTCGATTTGCGCGCAGGCAGCCGGACCTTCTCCGGACTCATCGCTTTTGCATTCCGGACGCTGGACCTGACGGGCAGCGGCAAGCCGGAGCAGCTATGGGCCGCAGACGTCACCGCCAATTACTTTGACGTTCTCGGTGTGCGCCCCATCCTGGGCCGCGGCTTCCTGCCCGCCGAAGATCAGAAGCCAGGCGGCGCGCCCGTGGTGGTTTTGAGTTACAGCCTGTGGAAGCGCCGGTTCGGAGGCGATGACCAAATCCTGGGCCGAACCATCTTCCTCAACCAGCATCCCTTCACCGTGGTGGGTGTAGCACCGGCGGCCTTTCAGGGCACCATGACCGGCCTCCGTGCTGATCTTTGGGTCCCCGTCATGATGCAACAGCAGGTGGCCGGCGCATGGGACTGGTTCCACGATCGTGGCGACCACGAACTGATGCTGCAAGGAAGGCTCGCGCCCGGCGTCTCCCTCCAGCAAGCGCGGGACGAGATGAACGTGCTGATGCAGCACCTCGCTGAGGCATTCCCCGAGTCGCACTTCAGCCACAAGGAAATCCAGATCTACCCGCTTTGGCGTGGTCCTAACGGCGCCAACGCGTACTTCTATATTCTCCTGCCGATGCTGATGGGAATGGCGGGTGTGGTATTGCTGCTGACCTGCGCCAATGTAGCCAACTTACTCCTCGTGCGATCCGTGGGGCGGCGGCGAGAGATTGCCATCCGCATGTCGATTGGAGCGAGCCGCTGGCAAGTGGTGCGGCAGCTCTTAGTGGAAAGCTTGCTGCTGGCCTTCGCGGGCGGCGGCGTGGCGATGCTGATCACCGCCTGGACGGCGGGAACCTTCACCGATTTCGTGCCGCGTACGAGCTTTCCGATCTCGCTCGACGTGAGGCCTGATCGCAGGGTGCTTCTGGCAGCGCTCGTCATTTCTGTGATCACCGGCGTGGTCTTCGGCGTGCTACCGGCTCTTCGCGCTTCCAGCCTAGACCCCGTGACGACTTTGAAGGAGGAAGCAGGGAGCGCTTCGGCGGGACGCCGCAAGGCGCGCCTTACGAGTGCGTTGGTGGTGGCTCAGCTCGCAATGTCACTGCTTCTGCTGGTCTCAGCGGGTCTTTTCATCCGCGCCTTTCGGCGGGCGCAACAGCTCGATCCGGGCTTTAACCCGAACCACGTGCTGATTGCTTCTTACGATCTTTTCCCGGCTGGCTATGATCGCGAAAAGGGGATTGAATTTCACCGCCAACTTCTCGCGAAGCTGAAGGAGCTTCCCGGCGTGCAGTCCGTTTCTCTCGCCGATGCCATCCCGCTGGGCTTTGTGAGGAACATGGAGATGGTGAAGCTCGAAGGTTACGAGCCGCGGCCTCACGAAGCTATGGACATTCGCAGTGCGGGTGTGGGGCCGGACTACCTGCGGACCCTGCAAATTCCGTTAGTGGCGGGCCGGGAGTTCACTCTCGAAGATAACGATCGCTCGCAGGACGTGGCGATGGTGAACCAGGCGTTGGTGGACCGCTATTGGCCTCACCAGGACGCCATCGGAAAGCGCGTGTGGGTGCATGGCCGTTGGTCCACGATTGTCGGCGTAGCGGCCAACAGTGATTACGATTCGCTCAACGAGAGTCCGCGGCCGTTTCTCTACGTGCCCTTGCTTCAGGATTACACGAGCCACCCCATCATTCATGCACGAGTTGCGGGCGATCCGCTGGCTTTCGCGCCCGTGCTGGAGAAGGCCGTGCATGAACTCAATGCCGACTTGCCGCTCTTTGATGTGGATAGCTTGTTAGCCCGCGTCCAGGTGGCGAGCACCAATGCGAGAATCGCGGGAACTTTTGTGGGTGCCTTTGGATTGCTCGCGCTCGTTCTTGCCACTGTCGGCATTTATGGAGTGATCGCGTACACGACTCGCCAACGGACGCGTGAAATCGGCATTCGCGTGGCGCTCGGAGCCCGGCAAGCCGATGTGTTCCGGCTGGTGGTGGGCCAGGGCCTTCGCCTGACGATTGCGGGCCTTCTGATTGGCCTCGCACTCTCACTAACACTCACACGCTTCCTCCAAAGCCAACTCTTTGGCCTTGCAGCCACTGACTCGTTGACGTTCACTAGCGTTGCAGTGCTGCTCTGCTTGGTAGCGCTTGCAGCGTCTTATATTCCCGCCCGGCGTGCATCGAAGGTTGATCCCATGCAGGCGCTGCG
>JASHYZ010000497.1 GCA_030042795.1 Terriglobia bacterium
CCCGCCGCCTTCCCGTTCACCGGCTTTGCCGGAGCGGCCGCCGTCTCTGCCGTGCTGGGCTCGGGCGATGAGCCTTGCGAGGCATCTGCAGGCGAGGCCGCAGCCGCGCCCTGGTCATCTGAAGCGCTAGCGGCGGCGCTTGCCGCGGCGCCCGATGACGCTGCCGGTTCGGGCAGGTTCACCGCAGGGGGAGCGTCGGCCGATGACGAAGGCACCGCCTCAGTAACCAGATTACTTTCCGGCGAGCGTTCTTTGTGCCCGAGGAAAAACCCGAGTGAAAAGAAGACTGCGCACAACACCACAACAGCAAAGAAAGCGGCCAACAGTTGCCGGGTGGAAACGCCTTCTTGTTCGTCAACCATACGTTGCACCTTTCAGAAGCCGCCTCTACGGCCTTGCCCCATCCCCATTTTGACTCGCCTTCCAGACAGGGTAGGGCAAGCCCTACCCCTGGAGTTTCTACATTTCTGAGGCCCGAAGTGCCGATCCAACACAGCCCTGGGCAACGCCCAGGGTGATCCCCCAAGCCCCGTCAGACATGGAGCCCTGAAAAGGCGAACCAAGACATCCCGCTCACTCCCACAGATAGCGTTCGTCATATTTAACGTCATTGTGCTCCAGGAACCGTCGATACTCCTCCTGAAAGCTGTCGTCTGATGTGCGCCCTCCTGTTGCTCGATATACGGGACCACGCCCTCCAGGCTCACCGAGAAGCCTCCCTATCCACTCTGCCAGTGGAAACCACCAGCCCAGGGCACTGCGTCTTGATCCATTTCGAGGAACTGGCCTTGATCTCCTCCACCACTTCAACTAAGGCATGATTCTTGGTCAGGCGAAACAGGGCGTGGATGTGGTCGCTAGTGCCTCCCACCTTGAGGGTTGGGCACTCATGGTTGTCGAGGACCGCAGTCAGATAGGCGTGTGTTTGGCCCCGTAACGCTCCGAGCAGCAGGGGCTCACGGCCTTTGGTGCTGAAGATCAGATGAACGTAGTTTGGGAAGAGCGATTGACCCATTCCGATACTTCTCTTCGTTCGCCCTTTCAGGGCTATCCTCTTCACACCCCTCGACTCCCTACCCTGGGCGTTGCCCAGGGCTTTGATAGAGCGGCCCTTCGGGCCTCAAAAATGAAGAAACTCCATGGGTAGGACAAGCAAGCCCTACCCCTACATGACTCTGCGTTTCGCCACAACCGCACCCGCTCTGCGTCATTCGCGCGGTCACTCGCCGCTCCCTTTGTTTGATCCTTTCGCGTCCGCTGCCGGGCTCTCCGTGAGCATTTTGCCGGCGAGTCCGGCAAGCAGGTCCATGGGAAGCGGGAAGACAATCGTCGTGTTCTGCTCGGCGCCGATTTCGGTGAGCGTCTGCAGGTAGCGCAGCGTGACAGTGACCGGTTCCTTGGCGATCAAGGCGGCGGCCTGCGAAAGTTTCTCGGCCGCCTGGTATTCGCCGTCAGCAGCGATAATCTTGGCCCGGCGTTCGCGCTCCGCTTCGGCCTGGCGGGCAATAGCGCGCTGCATGTCCTGCGGCAGGTCCACCTGCTTCACCTGCACTTGCGTCACCTTAATGCCCCAAGGCTCGGTGTGCTCGTCGAGAATCGTCTGGAGGCGCGCGTTCAGCTTCTCGCGCTGCGAGAGCAAATCGTCAAGCTCCACTTCGCCCAGCACCGAGCGCAAGCTGGTTTGCGCGGCCTGTTCCACGGCGTAACGGTAGTTCTCAACTTCAACAATCGCCTGGGTGGCGTTGATGACACGGAAGTAGACCACCGCGCTCACCTTGAGGGACACGTTGTCACGGGTGATGATGTCCTGCGGCGGAATGTCCCAAGTGATCGTGCGCAATGATACCTTCACCATCTTGTCGATGGGCCACCAAATGAAGATGACGCCCGGACCCTTGTCACGCGCGATCACTCGTCCAAGCCGGAACACCACAGCCCGTTCGTACTCGCGGAGGATGTTCAAAGACTTGATGATCCAGATCAGAACGATGAACAGCACCACCAGAATGAACGGCGATAAACCCATACCCGGAGTCGTATCCATAGCATCCCCCTCCTAATCTAATTGATCTCTGGGAGCGCGGGCGTCTCGCCCGCCAAAACAGTTGAGAAGTCGAGGGTTGAAGGTCGAAAGCAAGGGATTTCTTGCGGTTTAGCTTTCGACTTTGAACTTTTCGACTCTTCGACCGTTTTTGCGGGCGAGACGCCCGCGCTCCCAGGTTCCAAGGAACCTCACACCTGCCTGATGCCTAACCCTTCTTATCGGGTTCCACTACCAGTTTCAGTCCTTGCACCTCGCGAACCCGGACGCGAGCGCCGCTTGCCACCGGTTCGGCCGCCCGCGCCTCCCAGATCTCGCCGTGAACGAAAACCGTGCCCTCGGGCGCGAGATCGGTGCGCGCCACGCCAACCTCATCAATCAGGCCCTCTTCACCCGTCACTGCCTTGTTGCGGCTTGCCAACACGGCAAGCCGGACCAAAATAACGGTGATGACGGCCACCGGAAGCGTAACGCTGAGCGCGGTACTGAAGTGAATCTGCGCTCCCGGCAAGGGAGATTGCACCAAAATCAAAGCTCCCACCACCATGGCGATAATACCTCCTACCGCCAGGACGCCGCGCGAATTCGCTTTCACTTCCAGCCCGAAGAGCACGAGCGCGAGCAGGATGAGCGCCACACCGGTGTAGTTGATGGGCAGCAAGTGAAAGCCATAGAGCGCCAGTACGATGGCCAGGGCGCCCGCGACTCCAGGCAAAACGATCCCTGGGTGGCTAAACTCAAAGTACAGGCACAGCGCGCCGATGACGCCCAGGATAAAGGCGATATTCGGATCGGCGATGCGAGCCAGGAAACGCTCGCGCGTGGTCATGTTCCACGCCTGGAGATGATAGGCGTTGAGGTGAAGCACAGTAGTGCTGCCGTCAAATCGAGTGATAGAACGCCCATCCAGCAACTTCAGCAGATCGGCTGTGGAACCGGCAATAAGATCGATAAGGTGACTGTCCAGAGCCTCCTTTTCAGTGAACGACTTACTGGCCCGCACGCCCTCCTCGGCAAGCTGCACGTTGCGCCCTCGTTTTCCGGCGATGGAGCGGATGTAAGCCGCGGCGTCATTCTCGATCTTGGTTTCCATGGTCTTGCCGACGTCGGCGTTTCCCATCATCACGGGGTGAGCGGCGCCTGTGTTCGTTCCGGGCGCCATGGCCGCGACATCGGCCGAAAGCAGTACAAAGAAACCGGCTGAAGCGGCGCGGCTGCCGCTGGGCGATACGTAGGCTATTACCGGTACCCGCGAGCCGATAATGGCGCGAATAATGTCGCGCATGGAAGTCTCGAGACCGCCCGGAGTGCTTAGATCGAGCAAGATGGCGGCGGCATGCTCTTCGTTCGCGGTCTGGATGCCACGTTCTACGTATTCGGCGGTAACCGGCTCGATGATGTCATCCAGGTTGATTTCGACGACCGTCCCGGGAGAGTTCTCCGCCGCGAATATCCGAACTCCGAGGATGGCGAAGGTGAGGACCGCAAGCCCGCTCAGAATCGGGGCTGGCACCCCGTCCCGTCCCGTTCTCCGGGCTTTGCGCGAGCGGTCCTTTGATTCGGGTAATTCGCGGGACATTTCTGCAGGTAACTCGGTTCAACGGGCCAAGAACGACACCCTAAAATAGCATAACAACCTTATTTATCAATAACATTCCAGGGTAATTAGGCTAACCTATTTGTTTTCATATACATTCCAGGGTACTCTCATTTTTCCCATTTTTCTCATTTGCGGTCATTTATTATCAACAACATTCCAGGGTAGGCCAAAAAATTTTACTTAAAATTTTCGATTCTGAACTCATTCACTTGGCCCCCTTCTGAACCGCATTCAGGAACCGCTGCGCATCGGCGTTGCCGGGATCCATGGCCAGGGCGGCGCGCCCCTGTTCGGCGGCAAGCACAGACTGGTTCATGGAAAGGTACGCTCGCGCCAGCCACAGGTGGGTAACCGCATTGTTGTCAATCTGGAGCGCCAGCCTGAACTCGGCCGCCGCCTCCTGATGCCGC
>JASHYZ010000498.1 GCA_030042795.1 Terriglobia bacterium
AGCGAGCGCGACGGCCGCACCGTTCGCCGATTCGAGAGGGGGCACCGCAGCGGCGGCAGCGCCGCTGGCTACGTCCGGCGTGCCCACGAGAGCGCCCTGCTCCTCGCGTACGAAGGTCAGGCGCGACTCTTCGGCGTCGTAGTCTACGATGATCAGATCGCCCAGCTTGATCTGACCGGTGGCAATGAGGTTCGAAAGTGGAAAAACCAGATGCCGCTCAATGGAACGCTTGAGGTGGCGCGCGCCGAATTTCATATCGATGCCCTCGCGCAGCAGGAAATCGCGCGCACCGCGGGTGCACTTGAAGACAAACTGGCGCTCACCGATGGAGGTGACGATGCGCTCCTGCACCCGGCTGAGCTCAATATCCAAGATTTGTTCCAGGTGCTCCTCCTTCAGGGAGCGGAAAACGATGACCTTGTCGAGCCGATTCATGAACTCCGGCGAAAACTTGCGCTTGGCGGCTTCGCTTGCCACGCGGTAAATTTTCTGGTCAAGAGCCTCGTCATTCTCCAGCGGGCCGCCGGAGAACCCCAGGCTGCCCGTCATGAGCTTGTTCACCTCGGTCGAGCCCAGGTTGGAAGTCATGAAGATCATGGCGCGGGAAAGATCAACCCGGCGATTGTCGCCGAGGGTCAACGTGGCTTTGTCAAGGATGCCCAGCAGCAACTGCCAGAGCGCGTCGCTCGCCTTTTCAATCTCGTCAAAGAGAACCAGCGAGAGCTTCACCTTCTCCGTGTAGTACTGCTCGAGCGCTTCTTGCGTGATGAGGGGCTGAGTTTCACGGTGACCCAAGTATCCGGGAGGCGAGCCAATCAGCTTGGCGATCTCATGGCTGTGCTGAAACTCCGCGCAGTCAATCTTCAGGACGGCGTTGGGCGTGCCAAACAGCACCTCGGCGGCAGCTTCAACCAGACGCGTTTTGCCGGAGCCTGTGGGCCCCAACAGCAGCAGGTTCGAAACCGGCCGGCCGGGCGACGAAAGGCCAGCCAGGTACACCTGATAGACCCGCGCCAGCCGACGGACCGCGCGGTCCTGGCCCACTACTTTCTGGCTAAGCGCCTTTTCAAAATCGCGCACCTCAGGACTGTGCGCAGTCGGATCAAGTACGGTGGTTGCCATGGTGGTGACCCCCTGAACTACCAGCTAGAGCTGCATGCTGGTGAACCTTCCTTTCTTGAGCTGGCCGAGCTTAACTTCGAGCGTTCCCCGAAGGAGCCTGAACTCGGTTGCAAATTGCGACCGCAGTTCTCGCTCCCGCAGGACTTCGAAGGCCGGCCATTGAAAATCGGCGATATCCAGGTGGACGCTGCGAATCTGACCAAGCAGGTCCCGGAGATACCCCGAACTGTGGAGCATGGGCTGCACGAACTCGTGTGAGGCGTGCTGCCTGAGGCGTGCCCAATCCACCTGGACGAACGGGTGGTTGGCGGTAACGGTTTGAACCACTTGGTCGCTGATCCGTGGCCGGCGCCCGAGCGAAGCGAGTTGGAGTTGATGCACACGCCCTTCTTTACGCACGTTATGGACCAAATAGTAGGAGTTGCCGCGCTTGCGAATGAACGCCATGTGCCTGTTCCTCGCCACGGCCGTGCCGATGGCGGATGGTCCTGTCACTACGCACCGTCTGCCTATCGCCTTGATCGAACACTACCTTGTTGTCCCGTACCCAACACCTAGTAGTGGAGGATCATCCACTACAGTTTCAGTTTTGTCAAATATATTTTTTTATTGGCGCTCATTAGCGCGGGATGGGGCCAGCTAGGCCAGAGCTGTAGTAGCCGCTCGGCAAGGTCCTAGTCGGATACATGAGAGATTCCTAACCTTCACCACGGATTAGTGCGAGAGCAAGTGAGGCCGTTTCATGCGAAGTCCGAGAAGAGAATAGCCATCCAGGAAGTAGGACCCCTAAATCAGTAGGGGCGGGCACAAGGCCCGCCCCTACGTCAAACTGAGACACTACCTCCGCTCGAACACGATCTGCGGCCCCAAAAAGGGCCGTGCTATACTCAGGTGTTAACTGGAGGACGGCATGCCGATCGATTACTACGAGAAAGTATGGCACAACGGCGAGTTCATTCCCTGGGATAGCGCTACCATCCATGTGGGTTCCCACGTCTTGAGCTACGCCTCGTGCATCTTTGAAGGCATCCGGTGCTACGAGACCGCTCAGGGCCCAGCAGTTTTCCGGCTGACCGAGCACACTGAGCGCCTGTTCAACTCCTGCCGTGTCTACCGGATGGAGCCGCCTTACAGGCCTGAGCAGATCTCGGAAGCAATTCTCGATCTGGTCCGCGTTAACGAAGCGCCAAACTGCTATGTGCGCCCCTTGGTGTTTCGAGGTTATGGCGACTTGAACGTTAATCCGCTGAAGAATCCCATCGAAACATACCTGTTCTGTTGGAAGTGGGGCGAGTACATGGGACACGGGTCGCTCGCGGAAGGGGTAGACGTCTGCGTTTCGAGTTGGAGGCGCATGGCCCAGGACACGCTGCCGGCCATGTCCAAGTCGGCAGCGAATTACATGAACTCGCAGTTGATCAAGATGGAAGCGATCACCAACGGCTATGCTGAGGGAATCGCCCTCGACGCCGGCGGCTATGTGAGCGAAGCCAGCGGCGCCAACCTCTTCCTGGTATTCGGAGACAAGCTGATCACTCCGCCTTTGGCGTCCGCTGTGCTCCCAGGCATCACCCGGGACTGCGTCCTGACCCTGGCGCAGGAATCGGGCTACGCTACCACGGAGCAAATGGTGGCGCGCGAGATGATCTATATGGCAGACGAGTGCTTCTTCACGGGCACTGCGGCTGAGATTACACCGATTCGGTCGGTGGATCGCATTCCGGTGGGTAGCGGGAAACCGGGAGCCGTCACGCGCCGCCTTCAGCAGCGATTCCTCGACGTGGCGCACGGCCGGGCGGAAGACGCCCATGGCTGGCTCACGTACTGCGGC
>JASHYZ010000499.1 GCA_030042795.1 Terriglobia bacterium
TCTCTCAGAGGCGGGGGACTACCAGGAAGTACTTGGAAGCGCGGTTCTCCCCGGTTTGGGCGCTAGCGAAGTGTCTGGCCTGATGGCCAGGGGCAAAGATCTCGGCGGAACGGCATGGCGCAGGCTCGTCCGTGTCTGGGCGCATGAGCGCTTCGGCAAGACGACGGGCTTGACAAAAGAGGGCAGTGGATCCTGTCAGGGCGAACCAGTCTGAAGGATGGTCGTAGGGCAACAGGTCGGCGAAAAAAATAATTTTTTTTCCGGCGACCCTGGAATGTTGTTGATAACAAAGGACCGAAAATGAGAAAAATGGGACAAATGAGACTACCCTGGAATGTATATGAAAACACATAGCTTAATCTGAGATATCCTGGAATGTTAATGATAATTAAGAGGTTAGATTGATTTTGGTGCTCCAAAAATTGAGCTTATTGCTGGCATCTTATTGAAGCAGATTGTGTTAGCACTAGATTCCCGGAATCTTTATGATAAATAAAGTCTTAGTTGTCGTTGGCGAGGATAGGGAGAGTGCGCAAAACTGAGCGCAATGGTTAGAGAAGGCAGAAGTATTTAGCCATTGGTAACTATATCGAGTTTGGGTTTCAGCGCCGACGGACGTTTATAGAGACGGAATCTGATGTCACCTCACGATCACATCCTGACGTTGGTCACCTTTCTTCCTCTGATCGGCGCGCTGGCCCTCGTCTTCGTGCCGGCGACGGCCGTAACGCGAATCCGTTGGGTGGCGCTGGTGTTTTCGCTTGCCACCTTTGTGCTGACGCTCATCCTTCTGTTCGGCTTTCACCGTGGCGTGGCTGGATTTCAATGGGAAGAGGACTACTCCTGGATTACCTCGCCACCCATTCACTATCACCTGGGGATCGACGGTCTCAGCCTCATCCTTGTGGTGCTGACGGGTTTTCTCACTCCGCTCAGCGTTTTGGCCTCCTGGAAAGGTATCACCGAGCGAGTGAAGGAGTTTTTCATCTTCCTGCTGGCCCTGGAGACGGGCTGCATTGGGGTATTTCTCTCCATTGATCTGTTCCTGTTCTTTGTCTTCTGGGAAGTCATGCTGATTCCCATGTACTTCCTCATCGGCATCTGGGGCCACGGCCGCAAGGTTTACGCCGCGGTGAAATTCATTCTGTACACCATGGTGGGCTCGGCGCTGATGCTGGTGGGCATCCTCTTTCTTTATGAGTGGACGGGCACCTTTGACTACGCGCAGATTCTGGAGAAACTCTCCAGCCACTCGGCGCCGCTTTCCCAAACGACAGAAGGTTTTCTGTTCTGGGCTTTCCTGCTGGCATTCGCCATCAAGGTACCGCTCTTTCCTCTCCACACCTGGTTGCCGGACGCTCATACGGAAGCGCCGACCGCGGGTTCCATGGTGCTGGCCGGCGTGCTCCTGAAGATGGGCACCTACGGAATGCTGCGCTTCTGCCTGCCGTTGTTCCCGCGCGCCTCGCGCGAGTTTGCAACTCTGCTCAGCATCCTGGCTGTTATCGGCATCATTTATGGTTCGTTGGTTTCCATGGTGCAGCCGGATTTGAAGCGGCTGGTGGCGTACTCCTCGGTGGCGCACCTCGGGTTTGTGGTGCTCGGTATCTTTGCCTTCAACCTGGAAGGAGCGGAAGGCGCCGTCTACCAAATGGTGAACCACGGCGTTTCCACGGGCGCGCTCTTCATGATGGTGGGGATGCTCTATGACCGGCGCCATACGCGCCTGATCAAGGACTTCGGCGGCCTCGGTACTACGCTCCCCGTCTTCAGTACTTTCTTCATGATTGTGACGCTTTCTTCTCTTGGTCTCCCCATGCTCAACGGGTTCATCGGCGAGTTCCTCATCATCCTGGGCGCGTTTCACGCCCGCGCCGTCTTTGGGTCGCTGGCGGCGGTGGGCGTGATCCTGGCCGCGGTCTACTTGCTATGGATGTATCAGCGCGTGTTCCTCGGTGAGGTCACGAACGAGAAGAATCGCGAGATCCCTGACTGCGACGCGCGCGAGCGTTGGATGCTGACGGCGACCGTGGCCGTGATTATCTTCATGGGCATTTATCCTCAGCCGTTCTTGCGCCAGATGGATACCACGGTTTCACAGGTGATCGCGCGGGTAAACCCGGAGAACCTGACAGCGGAAGGGCGGGGACTCAATCCCGCCGCGCAGTCGCCCGCAACCAGTATTGAAAATGTTGGGGCACGCCTCTCGGCGGCCCGGAGGACCCAGTCTTTCGAGTTTGTAAACTCGCCGCATGGCCAAGATGGCCATGCCACGTGGCACGGGCTTCCAGCCCGTGCGCCGTCCGCGCTGAAAGCCCTTCCCGTCCTCAGTCTTTTGAGGCAGCCTACCAGGATGGCCATTCCTCAGCCTCGGGTGTCAAGCCCCGAGCCCCGAGTCCCGAGTCCCGAGTCCCGGCCTGTCGGCGGAGGTGCCGCGCGATGATCACTGTAAGCGCCGCCGACTTCGTCCGTATCCTCCCTGAGGTCGTGATTTCCGTTTTTGCCATTGTGGTGATGATGCTCGAACCGGTCACCCCGCTCAGCCGAAAGAAAGTCCTGGGATGGATTTCAATCGCCGGCCTGATCCTCGCTGGAGTCAGCGCCGCTGAGATCGCGTTCTACCCCGGCACGGCCTTTTCCGGGAGTGTCATGAACGACGGCTTCAGCATTTACCTCATCGAGCTCCTGCTGTCCATTGCCGTGCTGACTGTTCTGGGCTCGATGTCCTATCTGGAACGGGACTCAGTGGATCACGGCGAGTTTTACGCGCTGATTCTGATGGCGGCGGCAGGCGGAGCGTTCATGGTGGCGTCCACGGACCTCATCATGGTGTTCATCGGCTTGGAGATTTCGTCCATCTCCACGTACGTCCTGGCCGGCTACAAGCGAGGCGAGTTACAGTCGAACGAGTCTTCGGTCAAGTACTTTCTTCTGGGCTCCTTCGCCACCGCCCTCTTTCTTTACGGTATTGCCTTTGTTTACGGCCTTACCGGCACCGTCAATCTCAGCATCATCCGGGAGAAACTCGCAAGCTCGAGCGCCGCAGCCTCCAATCCGCAGTTGCTCTGGCTTGCGGTGATTCTGATGTTCGTGGGACTCGGGTTCAAAGTCTCTACGGTGCCGTTTCAGATTTGGACTCCTGACGTTTATCAAGGCGCGCCGGCGCCGGTCACGGCCTTTCTGTCCACCGCGCCCAAAGCAGCGGCGTTTGCGGTACTCGTGCGGGTTATGACCGGAAGTTTTGGCGCTGGGTCGTCCGGGCCGGCGGGCTCGGTGGTGTTCTGGCTCCTCTGGATTTCAGCGGTTTTGACAATGACGGTGGGAAATCTGGCGGCTCTCTGGCAATCCAACGTCAAGCGGCTGCTGGCGTATTCTTCTATCGCCCACGCCGGGTACATCCTGGTAGGGATTACAGCCGGAGGCACAGAGGGCACCGCCGCGGTGTTGTTCTATTTGGCTGGTTACGCTCTGATGAACGTGGCGGCGTTTATCCTGATCGCTCACTTGGCGGGTCCGGGAGAGCGTAGGGTGGAGGTTTCAGACTATACGGGCTTGGCGTCGGCGCGTCCCGGGTTGGCAGCCTGCCTCGCCGTGCTAATGCTTTCCCTGGCAGGCTTTCCCTCAACGGTGGGTTTCTTCGCCAAGTTTTACGTTTTTCGCTCTGCCATGCACGCCCACCTCACGGCCCTGACGGTGATCGCGCTGCTCAACAGCGTAGCCTCGGTCTACTATTACCTGCGGCTGGTGGTGGCCATGTACATGAGTGAAGGCAAGACGGAGACCTCTCCGGCGCCGTTGCCGGGCGCTCTCGGTCTGGCCCTGACCCTGAGCGTGATCGGCATCTTCTTTCTGGGCTTATTTCC
>JASHYZ010000500.1 GCA_030042795.1 Terriglobia bacterium
CTGAAGGCCCGTCCAGCCTCTGCTCAGAGACGGCGGGGCTTTAGCCAGGTTTCAACCAGGCTAAAGCCGGTCTTGCCCCGGCCCTACGAGCGCAGAACGCAATGAGAACAAAATTCACGTTTCTATGCGCATCACGGCCTGGCGGTCCGCTGAGCCTCGCGCCGCGAGCAAGCTCGCGGGTTCAAAGCGGCAGCAAGCTGCCGCACTCCAAAGCTGCGCTCCAAAGCTGTGCCGAGGCTGTTTTCGGCTTCGGGGCACCGTCGCCGCAATCGTCAGAGCGCCTTCTCGCGTTCGAACTGGCGCCAGTGACTCTCGATTGCTTCCAGCGTCTTGCCCTTCGTTTCGGGGACGAGGGTGACGCAGAATCCGAAAGCTACAACCGAAATGGCAGAAAATATCCAGAACGTCCCAGCCGGACCCGCAGCGCGGATTAAGGACAAGAATGTACCAGCCACCAGCCAGTTTGCGCCCCAGACTGAGAGCGTCGCGAGTGACATCGCTCGCCCGCGCATCCGGGTTGGGTAAATCTCGGAAATCAACAGCCACATGACGGGACCCAAACCGATCCCGAAGGACACGATGTAGCCGATCATCTCATAGAAGATTACCGTGCCCGCGGACTGATGGTGAAATGCAACGCCCATCAATGCGAGCGCAGCAGCCATTCCGGCCGTTCCGAGCAGAAGCAGGACGCGGCGCCCAAGGCGGTCGACCAAAAAAATGGAGACGATGGTCACCAGCACGTTTGCAACGCCGATAACGGCTGCCGCGAGTATCGCCGCCTTGGCCGAAGGATAGCCGGACATCCGTAAGATCTCAGGCGAATAGTAGATGATCGTGTTGATTCCGGTGATCTGCTGGAAGATCGCCAGACCCACGCCAACAAGCACAGCCACGCGAAACCCAGGCTGAAACAGCGCTCGAAACCCCTCTTGCTCCTCCTTGAGCGCCTGTTCGACATCCCGAAGCTCCGCTTCGGCTTCTTCGCCGCGGCCGAGGCGGTGAAAACCCTCAAGCGCGCGTTCTCGAAGTCCTTTCCGCGCGAGCCACCGCGGACTTTCCGGAAGCACGGACATTCCGACGATCAGAGCGGCAGCAGGAAAAACAGCGGTGATAAACATCCACTGCCAGTTGCGGCCGGCCGCCAAAACGAAGTCGACAAAATACGCGACCACGATGCCGACCGTAATGGCCAATTGATTGAGCGAAACAAGGGCGCCCCGAATTTTCGCGGGCGACATTTCGGCGAGATAGAGAGGCGTCACCAGGGAGGCAACGCCGATACAGGCTCCCACGAAGAAGCGGGCTATTGAGAAGGAAACGAGACCGAACGCCAATCCACTGAGCACAGAAAAAACGCCGAATCCGATACCGGTCGCCAGCAAAACCGTTCGCCGGCCCCAGCGATCGGTGCTATATCCCGCCAGCGCCGATCCGACGAGCGCGCCGGCGAGCGCAACGCCAACGGCAAACTCTAGTTGCGGGTCCGATAGATGGAAATCCGTGCGGAGAAAAAGCATGGCACCGGAGATCACACTGGTGTCATATCCGAAGAGAAGCCCGCCCAGCGCTGCTACGCCGGCAGTGAGAATGACGATTCCCCGAGCGGGGCCGCGGCCACGCTCAACGGCCGTCGAGGCAGGAAGTTGCCCAGTCACCACACTCCTCCTGTGAGTCCGGACAATCGTCAGGGTTTTGAAGCGAACTCCTGCTATGAACTCACCCGGACGTTGGCGATGGTACCCAGCAAATCACCTGATCGATTTCTCATCCGAAGGCTCACCCGAAACAGACCTTCTTCGTCAGGAATGCGCTCGTCTAGGGCGCACGGGACCCGTGGAGTAACACGGCCCGCAGGTTGGACGGCAGCAACCCGGCCATCCCTGCCGAGACTGACCAATTCCAATGAGCCCGTTTGGAACACGCCGAACAACGCCGCCACGCGGAGAGAACCGTCTTCGCGCGTCACCTCCAAATCGCGGGAAACTACTGCGCACGGCGTCACCCTTTCGACCGACGCGGCGCACACGCGCGAGCAATGCCACCCGACGTCAAAAACATACTCCTCGCCGGGTTCGAGGCTCACGAGCGGACCGAGCACTTCCGTCTCCACGTAAGGGTCACAACCATTGGGATCATCCTCCGCCCGCAGGCGATCAGCGTGAATTGTATAGGATCCCGGTCCGTTCACCCAAAGGGCCACGGGTGCGTCATCCACGTAGCGCGCGTCGTGGAAGATTCCAAATCTTTCGATGAGCACGAGGTGCCGAGAGGAGTCGAGCGTGCCAATCCATCCCTCTTCAACTTTGATCGCAAACTTTGCCACCTGACTCTTGTAGTCCAACCTCAGAACGCCACCGGTGTTTACCTGGAGGTCGGGAAACGGTTCATCTCCCAGAATCTGTCGGTAAGTTTTTGCTGGAGCAAACACCGCAAAACTGGGACCGGCGATCTGCTGGGTAACCTGCCAGATGGCCCACTGCACTGGCCGGAGTGAAGTATTGCACATGCGATGGCGGATTCTAAGGATGGCGCTGTCGGCGGAAAGCCTGATTTCGCGTCGAAAAGTCAAGCCGGTGTATTCGTCAGCGGGGCTGGTCAATATTAGAGAGACCTGACTCGGTTCGCTCTCGATGATCTCCCAAGCGTAGTTGCCACCATCCAGGATAGGGTCGGGGGGACCGGGCCACTCGGAATCGCTCAGCCAGCCCTGGGGCGCGGGCCAAACCTTGGAGCCTCCGTAGTTCTTCCAGCCAGCGGCAGAATGATTTTCGTTTGCCCCGTACACCCTCCCCAGGTGACGAGGGTTGACGTATAGATATTCTTCTTCTCCCAAGCGGAGTTGAAGAATGCGGCCTCCGATGGCAGGCACCACAATCAGGCTAATTATGCCGTTACCGAGCCGTACGGCTCCCCAGCCTTGGTAGCTCTCGACGCTGATGGCGCAGGGCTGTGAAGCTGCCTCCGTACTCGTCTCCTCCGTTTTCAACCAACCCTCTCGGGGCGTACCTGTCATCGATAGGCCACCCGTATACGTGACGGCAAAGCTGAAGTTGCTATACCAGGGTGACGGTATAGAATCTTGCGGGCGCCTCGGGTGGCGCTGTAAGCACTTTCGGCTCATCGCCAACAACACAGATGGCCTCAACGTAGTAGTCCGTCAAAGGACTTGCCGTGGTGCGATATTCGGACTCCGCCACGTACGTGCGCCGGCCCACCAGCTTCATTGCCGAGCGCGTCCACTCGCCGGACTCGGGCGCTCGCGTAAGAAGGCTGACCGCATTAACTTCTCCGCTTCCAGGAAGAACAGCATGAACTCGAAAGTGGTCTCCGGAAGCCAGCACCGTCGGCCGCGTCGGAACGAACAGACGCACCCCGGCGTCCGGGCTCGGCTGGCGAACCTGCGAAAACAGTTGTTCGGTCTCAGGCGACAATTCTCCCAGGAATTCCTTCATCGAGGCGGGCAGCCGGTACAGAGCCAAGCGCTCATACTTGTTGTGCATGGAAGCCAATTGTCCGAGATCGTTCCTGGTGCTGACGATTCTCTGGTATTGAAGGAAGACCTGCCTGACGAGGGGCGCCAGTTTTAACCATAACGGCACGCCTTCGGCTTCAACGAGCTTCTTCGCCTGGTCCCCTTTACCTTGTTTCCTAAGATCGGACGCCGTCTTGAGCTTTTCGTTCAGGTGGAAAGCCAGCGACCATGATTCGGAATAGGGCGACAGGAGTTCCACAAACCCCGCGAGATAACCAACCCTCTCTCGCTCGGCCGGACTCGATGCAGCATCAGCCAGCGTGCGCAATTGGCGGCTCACTTGAGCTTGTGATTGCTTGACGGCCTCACTAGGCTCATAGCCTTTCCAAAACTCAAACGCCTCGTCATAGTCCCCGGTGTATTCATGGATTTCGTGATGGCCATTGCTGATCTTGCCGGTCCACGAACAGAGAATCTTCCGGTCACGATCCGTCTCGTCCAGCACTTGCGCAAGTGTGGTTGCTCGGTCTAGACGCGCTTGTGCGGCGGCGAAGGACTGAAAAAACTTCGTGGGTGTAAGCTCCTTCTGCCAGGAGTAACGGGACTGAAAACCGGCATCAGCATCCATGATACGGTGGCGCCAATGGATGCCCATTAATCCTTGGCAGCCGTACTTCTCAGCCAAGTCCATATCCCGGACAAACCGATTAACGTGAAACTGCGGCAGCCACATGGAAGGATCATCTTCAAGCCACGGAATCGGCCAGCGCTCACGCCCTCCCAGCTTCCCGTACTCTTCGCTAACCGGGTCCCAACCTAAGTTGTCGTTAAGAGATGAAAAGATGACGTCTTCGGGAAGAGCCTTGTGAAAATACGCGAAATGGCGCACCACACCGCCCCAGCCTGACAGCACCATGCGCTTCTCAGGCGCATGACGTTTCAGAAAGGCGTGGGCTTGCTTAAAGGGAGTTACCGAAAGTGGGACGTTGGCCTTTTGGCTGGCCCAGTTCATCTGTTCGTCTTCCCACAGCCACACGTAATCCACCATGGGATAAGCTTCGAGCAGCCGCCCTAGCCGCGCCTCGAGAATGTCCTTCGCTGCAACAGACTCCGGGTCGATGCGAGGACCGGGAAGCTTTGGATTCGGAGAAGCGTAGTGCGCCTCCGGTGGTGTTGCGCGGAAGATCTCGTCCGGGACCTGGTACGGCTCAAAACCCACTCCAGTGCGGATTCCAAGCTGCTGGGCGTAACGGAATGCCTCAGCCCACAGTTGCTGGGCAAACTCCTGGTCCTCCCAGCAGCTCCTGGCTTGGGTTGTTGCCTCTGATCCAAAGACATCATCCGCATAAAAGTCGGCGGAGCCCATTCCGAAACGCGAGGTGCGCTCGGGCAGGTAGCCCCAACGGTTGGTCGCGCTCGTGTCGGTATAGGCCAGGTGTCCGGCGCCGGCGTATTCAAAGGAGAGAAAGGATTCGGTCCACTGTGCCTCGCCCGAGTAGACGTGCACACCTAAGGTGTTGAATCGCATCCTGACCATGGCTTCGAGATAGGCGCGCCAATCCTCGCGGTTGTAAACTGTCACACAATTCAAAAAGTCAGGCCACGGAACCAGTCCGCGCACCTTGAAGCGCGGCTGGGATTGCCATGGATGACCTACGGCTGGCAAGTTCAAGCTTTGTTTCGGATCGAGCGGGTATACCTCACCATCGAGCCCAAAGAAAGCACCTTGACGCTCCAAAAAGTCGAAGACTGCGTAGACGACAGCCTGAGGCGTGGCGCCGGTGAGGTCCACGCGAAAGCCATTTTGCTGAGTAATTTCGTAAGCTTCCAAATGGTTGAAACGGTTCGAATCCACCTTCAGTGAAAAAACATATTGTTCCCCTGAAGGCGTAGCATCAGTGAAAGTAGCCTCGGTTGGCTCCCGCGCCAATCCGAGATTACGCAATCCTCGGGCCAACTCACGCGAGGCGAATTTCTGCTCGAAGCGCGACTCTGGCTCGCGGAGAATCCACACGGTGTGAGCTGTGCCTAGGTTGGCCGTCATCCGCAGATCGCGAAACGCATTCTCGCTTTGCGCGACGTGTGCTGTGAGTCCGGAGGAGCCCACACCACCCCAGGCCGCGCGCGGGCCGGTCATCAGCGAACCGGCTCCCAGATAACGACTGGAATCTTGAAGGAATTTGCGCCGGCCAATCAGCTTGTTGCTCATTCGAGAGGTCCTCTGGAAGCTGGCCTTGGGTCTTCTCGACGGTTCTGACTTTCCTCACTGAGACGAAGAATGTCTTGATCCGCCTTGCCCGTGCTCAACGATTCTGCAATGGTAAACTCACGCTGAGCAGTGGGCTTGTCACCCCGCGCGCGAGCGATTTGCCCGTAGAGATAGTGTGCTTGGCGGTTTTGGGGGTCCAGCCTAACCGCGTCAACCACGGCGGCCCAGGCTTCTTGTTGGGATCCTGTCTTCCACCGCGCGATAGCCAGTTCGTATTCCGCATCCCCACTCTTTGGATCAAGTTTGTGAACTCTGAGTAACAGGAGTAAGGCTTCCCGAAAACGTTCCTGCTTGTTGAGTAGAGTGCCCAAAGTCAGGAGCGTCTCCGAATCGTTCGGGTTGGTTTCGAGCTGGCTGCGGAGATCCGCTTCGGCCTGCTGGTATTGGCCCACTTTGGCCTCCGTAGCGCCGAGCAACAGATGAATCTGAGGCCAGGTGGCGTCTGCGGCCGACACGGCCTTGAATTCCTGAAGTGCTTGCGGAAACTGATTCAAGCCGGCGTAGGTTTGGCCCATCAGGAAATGGACTTGCGCTGAACTCGATTGTGCAGAGTCTAAGA
>JASHYZ010000501.1 GCA_030042795.1 Terriglobia bacterium
GCCCCCGTTTCCCGTAGAGCACGCCAATGTGTGGCCCGTAGAACTTGTAGGCTGAGCAGGCGAGAAAGTCACAATCCCAGGCCCGGACATCGGTAAGAAGGTGCGGTGCAGAGTGAACCGCATCGGCGAACAGGAGCGCCCCTACAGTGTGGGCCAAGCGAGCCGCGCGCCGGATATCGTTAACCGTTCCCAAAGCGTTCGAAGCCACACCGAGTGCCAACAGCTTCGTGCACCGGTTCACCAAGCTCTCCAAATGCTGCCAGTCAAGCTCGCCCGTCTCGGGGATCATCCTGGCCACGCGGATGGTAACGCCTCGCTCGCGCGCCAACGCCTGCCAGGGTGCTACATTGCCATGGTGGTCCAGTTCGGTGACTACGATCTCATCCCCCGGCCCGTACTCTCTGCCTAGGGCCCGCGCCAGGTGAAACGTCAGCGTGGTCATGTTGGCGCCAAACACAATCTCCGACGGCGTCGCGTTCATGAAATCCGCAAAGGCCTCTCGCGCCCGTCCGATTGAGGCATCCGTCTCAGAGCTGCTCGGATAGGCCCAGTGCGTATTGGCGTTGTGCCGGTACAGGTATTCCGTCACGGCGTCGACGACGGCCCCAGGGACTTGCGTGCCTCCCGGCCCGTCAAAGTAGGCCACGGGATGGTTGCCTCGGCGGCGCTCCAGAGCCGGAAACTGGGAACGGATGTCCTCGACGGGCAGGACGGATGCGGCGATTGAATTTGACGAAATTTGATGCGCAGCAGTCGACATCGCTAACTAACTCCGAAATCGAGATTGTGTGTCGGCGCTCCTGATATCGAGTGCCAGCAAAGTATATCAGCGTTGGCTGTCGTGCTGAGCATCCTCGGCTGCTGTCACCGCGCAAGCGCGATACGGTTGACCTGTTTGCCGCAGCCTCAAGTCTCAGGATGCAAGCTGTGAGGCAGCGGCCCCTACGTCCTGGAGTTGCATTCGGGGCCTAGTGAGGTGTACGTTGGCGAATTCGGATTTGGTTGCTGCGTTTAGTGGTGCAGTTTGAGCTTGTAGCGGCGAGTTTACCTGGCCAACTGGCAACGTAAAGCCACCTCTACGTCAAATTGTACCATTACGGTTGTTTCCGGGCTCTCTAATTTCACTCCAAAGGCGTTCATTTCAGATGAGAGTTTACTTCCGTATCTCCCCAGCAGTCGTTGGAACCATCGTCCTGGCCGCTTTCGGGCCGCCCGCCCGCCTCCTCGCGCAGACAAATCTCAACTATCAGCGGCCGCCCAAGGCGATCGTCGATCTGGTCGACACGCTACCGACTCCCGTTATCGAGGTTTCGCCCGCCGATGCCTCCGGCAAGAAGGAATTGCTGATCGGATTCATCTCCGGCTTTCCCACCATTGCCGATCTGGCGCAACCGGAATTGCGCCTCGCAGGTTTGCGGTTTAACCCGAAGACCAATGGTCCCAGCCGCGGCCGCTACTTCACCTCCCTCCACTTAAAGGCTCTGCCCGATGGAGTCGAGACCGTCGTTAGCGGACTACCCGAAAACGCGAAGATCCGCTTTGCCAATTGGTCGCCCGACGGCCGGAGCATCATGTTTGTCAACGTAAGCGATGCGAGCGCCGACGCTGGTTTAAGTCTTTGGGTTGTTGATGTCCCTACCGCGCGAGCCCGCCGAATTCCGGGTGTTGCTCTTAATGGCATGTTCGGTGACCCTTGCGAGTGGCTGAGCGACAGCCAGACCTTGCTCTGCAAGACTGTCCCAAAGGATCGTGGCGCCGCTCCTGAGCGCAGTGAGGTTCCAACCGGACCCGTCATCCAGGAGAATCTCGGCCGCGTCACTCCGGGCGCAACGTTTGAGGATTTGCTGAAGAGTCCGGAAGACGAACGCATTTTCGACTACTACGCCACATCGGAAGTGGATCTCATTCGTCTCGACGGGACGGTTACTCCCGTCGGCCAGCCCGGTGTGATTGTTACTGCTTCGCCATCGCCCGATGCGCAGTACGCCCTTGTCGATGAGCGCCGCCATCCTTACACCTATTTGCTCCCCTTCGAATTCTTTCCTGAGCGCGTCTCGGTGGTTAACCTGAAGACCGGCGCCATGCAACAGCTCGTCAACAAGCCGCTCGAAGACAGCATCCCCAATGTTCATGACGCCGTGCCCACCGGTCCGCGTGATTACCAGTGGCGCAGCGACTCACCGGCGACGCTCTTTTGGGCGGAGGCAGAAGACGGCGGCGACCCGCGCAAGGAAGCTCCTATTCATGACTCACTCTTCCTTCTCGATGCGCCTTTTGCGACTGCCGCCGGGGCTGCGCCTCGTAAGCTTGTGGATCTTCCACTCCGCTTCGAGAGCATCTGGTGGGCCACCGATCGCCTCGCCGTCATCGAACAGCATCGTTGGAAAGACCGAAAACGCATCATCCGGGCGGTCGATCCCCGCGCGGCCATGCCTTCGCCCGGGGTCACGTTGTTTGAAGGCTCGTTCGAGGATCGATATCATGATCCCGGCCTCCCGTTTCAGATCATGAATTCGGCCGGGAAGCAGGTGCTGGAGACTACTTCGGACTCAAGCGGCATTTTCTTTCGCGCCCGGGGGGCCTCTCCGGAAGGTGATCAACCTTTCGTTTCGGTAGTCTCCGCCAAGGATGGCACTACCAAGCGCCTTTGGCAGTGCGCCCCGCCGTATTTCGAAATACCCACTGCCGTCTTAAGCGCGGCCACGCCTACGATTCTGATTCGCCGCGAGTCAGCCGAACAAAGCCCGAACTACTTCATCAGGAATCTTGCCGCGAACACCCTCGTGCAGGTCACATCGTTCCCGAATCCTTACGGAAACGCGCCGCTTCCGACGAAGCGCGTGCTCAAGTACAAGCGCGCCGATGGCGTCGATCTCAGCGCCAACCTGTATCTCCCGCCCGGATACAAACCGGGCGATGGCCCTCTGCCCACTTTGCTCGAAGCTTATCCGGTGGAGTACAAGACCAAGGCCGCAGCCGGAGAAATCACGGGCTCACCCTACTCGTTCCCGTTTCTCTACTGGGGCTCGCCTGTGCCGTTTGCCGCAGTGGGCTACGCGGTTCTCGAAAACGCCACCATTCCCATCGTCGGCGAGGGCCAGGCCGAACCCAACGACACCTATGTGGAGCAACTCGTGGCCAGCGCCAAGGCCGCAATCGACGAAGGTGCCCGCCTCGGCTTTGTTGACCCCAAGCGAGTCGCCGTGATGGGCCATTCCTACGGCGCGTTCATGACTGTAAACCTTCTGGCCCATTCCGATCTTTTCAAAGCTGGAATCGCGCGCAGCGGAGCCTACAATCGCACCCTCACCCCATTCGGCTTTCAGAATGAGGAGCGCACTTACTGGCAGGCCCCTGAGGTCTATTACAAAATGTCGCCCTTTTCTTACGCGGACAAAATCAAAGCGCCGCTTTTGCTTATCCACGGCGGAGCGGACGACAACACCGGCACCTGGCCCCTGCAGAGCGAGCGCCTCTTCAGCGCCATCAAAGGGCACGGCGGTACGGTTCGCTTCGTTCTGCTGCCCCTGGAGGCTCACAGTTACGCAGCGCGCGAGTCCGTGCTCCATATGCTGTGGGAGATGAACAACTGGCTCGAAACTTACGTGAAGAGTCCTCACGTCGCAGCTCCCACAACCACCGCGAACGTGCAGCCGTGACCTGTAGCTCATAGATAAGTGGCTTGTCAGCAATGCCCGCCACGATCCCTCAGCCGCAAGCTCCCTCTGTCACAGTATTGTAATGTCAGCTATGTTTACCTCTCGCGCTTGACTTAGGGCAAAACCTGTGTAACACTCGCGCCCAATCCGGGGGGAGGCTGCATTCGGGGGATGGGGATGCCGCACCAACTCGTTGTGCTCAGCCATCGCGCCGCTGCCAACGCGGAGCAACTTGTCCGTTGGCTGCCTCAGAACGTCCGACTGTCTCAGCATCACCTCGACTGGGATTCCACGACTTCGGAACAGATCAAGGGCTTGAGCGCAAGTCTGATCATTGCCTTTGCCGCGCCGGACCCGACGCGCGCGGCGACTTTGTTCCGCACGCTGCGGGAATGGTGCCCGGCTGCTCCTATCCTGGCCGTGTTGCCGGACGAGTTTGAGGAGGATCTTGTACAAGTCGCTGCCGAGACGGCAGACGACTTCATGTTCGGGCCTCCGCGGCAGCGTGAATTCTGCGAGCGAGTGAGGCGGCTGCTCGGCGCCAGCGCCAGGGAGCTCGAGTCGATTGGGAACAAACTCGCGCGGGAGATGGGGTTTGCGCAATTGGTCGGTAAGGACCCAGCGTTCCTGCGGACTGTGAGTCAGATTCCGCTGCTGGCAGCGAGTGACGCTCCTGTGCTGCTGCTGGGTGAAACCGGCACCGGAAAAGAGCTGTGCGCTCGCGCCCTCCATCATCTCAGTGTACGTCGGAATTTTTCTTTCATCCCGGTTGATTGCGGCGCCTTGCCCGAGCATCTCGCGGAGAACGAGCTTTTTGGCCATACCCGAGGTGCTTTTACCGACGCGCATACGGAACAGAAAGGCTTGGCAGGAATGGCTGAGGGCGGAACTCTATTCCTGGATGAAGTTGACTCGCTGTCACTCACGGTGCAAGCCAAGCTGTTGCGCTTTCTTGAACAGCGCTCTTACCGCTCACTGGGAGCGGACCGGTTCACCAACGCGAACGTGAGGCTGCTAGCTGCCAGCAACCGCGACCTTGAAGCGCTGGTACGCGAGAAACACTTCCGCTCCGACCTTTATTTCCGCCTCAACGTTCTGCAACTCAGCCTGCCGGCGCTCCGCGAGCGGCCGCTCGACATCGAGGTACTGGCCAAGCACTTCCTCGAATCCCTGCCGCGTCCGATTGGCGCGCCGCCAAAGGTCTTTTCCCCCGGCGTTCTGCGCATGTTTCAGCAATATCGCTGGCCGGGCAACATTCGCGAGCTCTTCAATGTTGTCCAGAGAGCAATCGTGTTGAGCGCCGGTCATCAGATTCTGCCTGCCCACATAACTCTCCCTGGATCCGCAGGGACCGATACTTCCGCACCCACCGGCTTCCGGCAAGCACGTGCCTACGCCATCGCCTCCTTTGAGCGCCTGTACGTCGAAAAGATGCTGCGCAAGCATCGAGGAAACATCACTCACGCCGCGCTCGAAGCCCACAAGGACCGGCGAGCGTTCGGCCGGCTGGCCAAGAAATACTCACTGAGCCGTAAGCCTGTGTAGAAGGTCGGGTCAAAGCCTACCCGCACCGGGTCATTTTGGTCCCGCTGAGCCAAGTCCTGTGGTACGGTTTCCCACAGCAACCCTTCCCCCGATTCCCGACAATAGCGGTGGGTCAATTCTGCCTCACCTATCCTGTGGGCGGGTCTGTACCTTTGCGGGGAAGCGGCTCGTTCAGAGGCGCTTGCAGCCCCGCCGTGATGTGGCCACTTACTTGCCAAACGGCAGGGGTTGCCGGAGGGGGAATCCGATGCCACATGCCACGCTCGAGGAGATTGCGAAGGACATCCTGAGCTACTTTCTCGACAATCCGCTGGCGGCTGACGACCTCGAAGGGGTAGCCCGCTGGCGTCTGTTGCGGCAGACGATCCATCGCGGCGTTGAGGAAACTGGCCAGGCATTGGATTGGCTTGTGCAACGGGGACTCTTGACCAGGGTTCCGGCGGCAGGCTCCGCAATCTTTCATTTGCGGGCGGAGCAGCGCGCCGAGGCAGCGGCCTTCATGGCGGAGCTGGCGAGCGACCGGACCGAGCCGCGGGACCCGGCATAGCTGGAGAATGCCGGCGGCTGACGCTCGCTGAATGGATAGCATTTTCGGCTTACAGGAAAGGCTGCTGTAAGTCACAGGGCGGAGCTTTATGCAACAACTTGAATATGGCGTTCAAGGGAGCGGCGCCGTTCCACAGTGGTACGCGCTCCGCACACGTCACCAACACGAAAAGTCCGTGGCGCAGGGTCTCGCCGGTAAAGGGTTCGAGGTGTTTCTGCCCCTCTATCGTGCCGTCCGTCAGTGGCAAGATCGAACTAAGCAACTCTCTCTTCCACTTTTTCCGGGATACCTCTTCCTTCGGGTCGGGCTCGACCAGCGCGCACAAGTTCTCACGACTCCAGGCATCTTCCATTTTGTTTCAACCGCGGATCGCCCCATCCCCATCGAGCAGGCCGAGATCGAATCCGTGCGTCAGTTCGCACACTGTAGTTCGCGAGTGGAACCCCATCCCTTCCTGAAGACTGGCGACTGGGTAAGGGTAACGACGGGGCCGCTCGCTGAACTGGAGGGCATCCTTACTCGCTGGAAGGGTACGTTTCGGTTGGTACTCTCGGTTGACCTTTTGCAACAATCCGTATCGGTAGAAGTTGACGCTGCGAGCGTGGAGCGCGTCACCCGGCGTACGAATGATCCGTCCACGAGATACGTGTGCTAAAGCAACAGTCACTCAGAAGGATTAGAGCTGCAGAGGCGACCCTCGCGGCTGCGTTTGCAATGGCGTTGGCTTCGGCTGCGCCCTTGGTGTCTCAGGAACTATCAAGCGCAGCGCTGACTCCCGCAAGTGAAACCCGAGCTGAGACGAACCCAGTCACGCCACGCGACTACGTGATCAGCCCGGACGACCTTCTTGACATTACCGTGTTTGACGTGCCGGAGATGTCGCGCCGCTACCGGGTGAGTCCGAACGGCGCCATTTCAATACCTTTGGTTGACATCCCCATTTCGGCCGCCGGACTGACACCCGATCAGCTTTCGAGTGCAATTTCTGACCGGCTGCGGAGCGGCGGCCTGGTGAGAAATCCCGAAGTCACAGTCGAAATTGCAGAGTCGCGTCTCCACTCGGTGGCAGTGGCGGGCGCTGTCAAGAAGCCGCAAATTTACCCGGTTTTCGGCAAGACCACGCTGCTGGACGTGCTCGCCCAAGCCGAAGGTCTCGCCGATGATGCGGGTGACGTGGCCGTGGTAGCCCGGGGAGACGTGGGCCTGCGCGCCGCCAGCGCCTCGGGACAGCAGGGTGCCGAGGCAGCCTCAGTGCAGGTTGATCTCAAACGCCTGATGCAGACAAACGACCCGCGTTTGAACATCGACCTTTACCCGGGTGACCGGGTGACTGTGCAGCGCGCCGGAATCGTTTAT
>JASHYZ010000502.1 GCA_030042795.1 Terriglobia bacterium
TTCTGCGGCTGAAATACGGGAAGGCGGTCAGCGAGAGCGGCCTGCTTGACCGGAGGGGTCTTTAGTTTATAGCCCCTGCCACTGGCCTCGTCCGGATTGGTGACAACAAGCTTGATCTCGAAGGGCGGGCTCGTCAACCTTTCGAGCGCCGGCACGGCGAATTGCGGAGTTCCACAGAAAATCAGCTTCATGATTCAGCGAGCGGAATCACGCGGAGTCTGCGACCGCCCCCATTCCCGGTCTTGGCGGAACCGGCCTCACCATTCCCCGGCCTTGGTCAGTTTCCGGATCTTGCGCTTAATGGAATCTCGCTTCAGCGGGCTGAGGTGATGAATGAAAACAATTCCGTTCAGGTGATCCGTTTCGTGACAAAAAGCACGCGCCAGCAGTCCTTCGCCGGTCATTGTGAAAAATTCTCCATGAACATCCTGCGCCCGCACAGTTGCCCGCGCCGGACGCGCCGTGTCCGCTCGAAAGTCAGGCAGACTGAGGCAGCCTTCTTCCTGCATCTGCCTTCCCTCGGTGGAGACGATGACAGGGTTGGCCATTACCAGTTTGGCGCCCGGCGTTTCACCGACTGTCGTGTCGATGACGCAGAGGTGCTTCGAAATGCCGATCTGCGGAGCGGCTAGTCCCACGCCGTGCGCGGCGTACATTGTCTCGAACATGTCCATCACGAGCTTTTCGAGATCAGCGTCGAATACCGTGACAGGCGCGGCGACTTTCCCCAGAACCTCGTTTCCATATTTAACAATCGGATAGATCATATTCCCGGCTGTACGAGAAGGAGCGGCGCGCCCGCTACGTTACAGCGTGCTAAAAGCGGAGGAGCTGTTCCTGATAGCCCTGAAAATTCCTGCGTGTTTCCCCGACGGAATCCCCGCCGAATTTTTCCAGGAAGGCCCGGGCCAGAATCAGGGCCACCATCGCTTCGCCGGCCACGCCGGCTGCCGGGACGACGCACACATCCGAGCGCTCATAGCTGGCCTTCACGACCTCGCGGCTCTCGAAGTTTACGGATTCCAGCGGACGACGCAGCGACGAAATCGGTTTCAGGTACCCTCGCACCACGATCGATTCGCCGTTCGACATGCCGCCTTCAATTCCGCCTGCGCGATTCGACTTCCGCGTGAAGCGCGCGTGCTCGCGATCATACCCGATCTCGTCATGCACCTCCGAGCCAAATCGCCCCGCGATTTCAACGCCGTCGCCGATTTCGACGGCCTTCACCGCCTGGATAGAGGTGACAGCCTGAGCCAGTTGGCCGTCCAGCCGCTCGTCCCACTGGGCTGTAGAACCGAGACCGGGCGGCACGCCCCGGACGGCTACCTCGAAGACCCCTCCGACCGAATCCCGATTCTCTGTAGCCTTGTCCACTTCCTGTTTCATGCGGGCCTCGGTTTCGGCGTCGACGCAGTTGAGGATGATTTCCTCGCGGTCCCGCAGAGCTAGAATCTCCTCGAAACTCACCGGGCGCGTTTCCAAGGCAACGTGTCCAACCTGAATCACATGACTTGCGGTTTCAATCCCGAACTCGCGCAGAAACAGCTTGGCGAGGGCGCCCACCGCCACCCGCGCGGCCGTCTCGCGGGCGCTGGCCCTCTCCAGCACATAGCGGGCGTCACTAAAATTGTACTTCAGGCATCCGGCCAGATCGGCATGGCCGGGCCGTGGCTGCAGGAGCGCCCGGTAGTGCGCGCGCGCTTCTGCGCTCGCCTCCACCGCCATCGCCTGGGACCAGTTCTTCCAGTCATGATTTTCGATCAAGATCGTGACGGGTGAACCAATCGTCTGGCCGTGCCGAACCCCCGAGAGAAACTGGGCGCGGTCAGACTCAATCTTCATGCGCCCGCCGCGACCGTAGCCACCCATGCGGCGCTTCAGTTCACGATCGACATACTCGAAGTTGACAGGGAGCCCGGCGGGCAGACCCGCCAGGATCGCCACCAGCGCCTGTCCGTGAGATTCTCCGGTTGTATAGAAGCGTAGCATCAGGGCTAGAGCTCGGCCTTGGTGAGCCCGCATTCGTGCCGGCGATCACGCCCTGTCATGGCAGCACCTCTTGCCGTCTTGCGAGACTGGCCGTGTCTCAAGAGCGCGATTTTTGATCTTAGCGAAAAGCAGCCAGACCGGTCAAAGAACACAGTTCGGTAGTGGGTCAGTCTCAATTCTTTCTCGGCATGTTCCCCCTTGTCATTCCCGCGGAGGCGGGAATCCGCATCGGAGCGCGCGCCTTACAGCCTGGATTCCCGCTTGCGCGGGAATGACCGGTAACGGAATGCTGGAGAGAATTCAAAGTGACCCACTACCCACAGTTCAGGGTGACTCTCCGGCCGGACTTCCGGAGTTATACTACAAGATTGTCCGTCCCGCCCAGGAAAGGCGTCCGGTGCGATATCTGATACTGAGTGACATTCACTCGAACCTTGAGGCTTTCGAGAGGTGCGTGGCCATGGCCAGCGGCCGCTATGACCAAGTGCTCTGCCTTGGCGACTTGGTAGGCTACGGGCCGGACCCCAATGCCGTCGTTGACGCGGTGCGGGGGCTGGCTTCGGTTACAATTCGCGGCAACCATGACAAGGCCTGTGCCGGAATCACCGACGCTGAAGATTTCAACCCGTTGGCTCGAGCCGGCACGCTGTGGACCCGGCAGCAACTGACGGCGGCAAACCTCACCTGGCTGCAAGACCTGCCGCCGGGACCGTGCGAGGTGGCGGGATTCGAGCTCGTGCATGGATCGCCTCGCGACGAGGATGAATACCTTGTCGAATCTGACGACACACCTCCTGCTTTCGAGGAGGCTTCATCAGCTCTGGTTTTTTTCGGCCACACGCACTTGCAAGGAGGTTTCGTGTGGAGTCCCGATGGCAATGCGCAACCCATCCCTTGTTACGGTCTCGCAAACGGCTCGCCGCTTGCGCTGCACATCGAGGAAGGATCGCGGTACCTGGTCAATCCGGGTTCGGTGGGCCAACCTCGCGACCGCGACTGGCGCGCCGCATTCGCCATTTTCGACTCTGACCAGCGTCTGGTGGAGTACTATCGCGCCTCCTACAACCTGCTGACAACCCAAGACAAGATGAAAAAGGCCGGATTGCCCGAGCCTCTCATCACCCGCTTGCAGTTCGGGCGCTAGCGTTCGTCAAGCCCACAAAATTCAACATAGACCGGCTTGAATACTGGCGGCCCCTGGTTCCATTCGGCTGGCATGTGGTCGAACGTGACGTGAAGATTGCGGAGTTCTCCCGGCCCAAGCGGCGCAGTATTCTCAGTCACAGGACGGCTAACTTGCCGCAGCACCACCTGACTCATCGTATCTTCGAAATCGAGTTGCAAATCCAACTGGCGTACGGTTCGTGAACCCTTGTTGACCACCTGCGCGTCAAGGTAAGTTTCAGTAGTTCCAAGGGGAGTCTCGGCCGCGCTCATGCGGGCGTCTGTCACTGCGATTTGTGCCAGGTAGGCTCGGGCTTCCGCGCTCAAAACCGGGCGAACATCAGGCCGTGTGAGCCGCGCGTGCATCAGCCACGCCCCAGCCGCCACGAGTGCGGCAATCGCCACGGAGAGCCCGAAAATCAGCAGGAGCAAGGAACGGCCGCTATCGTTTGCTGGCTGAATGAATGTGGGCCTTGCCGCGCAGTTTTCCGCCACGTCTTTACACTCCAGCCACGGTAAGGCCTTCCACCAGCAGCGTCGGCGCCGCCAGCGAACTGCGAAACTCAAGGTCTGAGCCGATGGCGCCGATCTGGTTGAGCATCCCCGAGAGACTCCCGGCGATGGTGACTTCGTCAACAGGATAGGTGAGCTGGCCGTTCTCAATCCAAAGGCCCACGGCGCCCCGCGAGTAGTCGCCCGTGACGACGTTCACCCCCATGCCAATTAGTTCTGTCACATAAAAGCCGCTTTTTACCGATCGCAAAATCTCCTGAGGCGATCGCGTTCCAGGCGTCAGGTAGAAGTTCTTCGGCCCGACTCCGGGCGGTCCGGTCACTCCGCGAGAAGCGTTGCCGGTGGTGCGCAAGCCGAGCTTCCGCGCCGAGTAGGTGTTTAGCAAATAGTTGCGCAGCACGCCGCGCTCAATGACAGGCGTCACTGAAGGCGCTACGCCTTCGTCGTCAAATGGGCGCGAGCCGAAACCGCCAGGGCGCAGTCCATCGTCCAAAACGGTGATGTTGTCGCCTGCGATCTTTTCTCCGAGTTTGCCTGCCAAAAACGAGGCGTTGCGATAGATCGCGTCTCCTCGTACGGCTTCAAAAATATGCCCAAGCAGCGAGCGGGCTGTTTCCGGATCAAACACCACCGGAACCCGGCAGGTGGAAACCTTGCGCGCTCCGAGCCGCCTGACCACTCGTGCCGCCGCTTCACGGCCTACGGCCTCCGGATCACGCAGTGCCGATGCGCTGCGGCCCACGGCGTACCAGTAGTCGCGCTGCATGCTCGTGCTGCCATTTGCGCCTTCCTGGGCTACGGGCACCACCGAAATGGAACCAAATGACGCTTGATAGCTGCCGACGAAGCCGAGCGAGTTGGCATACGCCTTGGCGCCAAGGCCCGTCTCAACGCCCGCGCCTTCAGAATTGTGAATGCGCGGATCAGCGCTGAGGGCCGCTTCTTCCGCTCGGCGCGCCAACCCGATACGCTCCTCGGCCGAGATTTCGGCCAGATCTGGCGAATAGAGCTTGAGGTCGCCGGAGTAGCGCCCGAGTTCCGCGGTCTCCGGCAGACCGTTCGCAGGATCTTCGGACGTGACCTTTGCCATCGCCAGCGTCCTTTCCACGAGCGTCTGCAGGGAATCGTTGGAAAAATCGCTTGAATAGGAGCTGGCACTGCGAGTGCCGAGAAACACGCGCAAGCCCAGCGCCTTGGAGGCAGCTTCCTTGAGGTTCTCGATCTTGCCGAGACGAACCGTGGTTGAAAACTCGTCGCCCTCTCGCACCGTGGCGTCGGCCGCTGTAGCCCCCGCCTTTATGGCGCGCTGAACCAAATCTTGCGCGATTTGTTCAAGTTGGTCTTGTGGCATTCGTTGGTCCTTGTCAGTGGCTAAACGGACTCTTGAGCGCGTCACCGATCCGCGAGAAGGTCTTCATGATCTCGTCGCAGGTCAGCGCCGCCGTCCGGTCTGCCGTCTTAATGGTGGCACCGGCCTGCAACACCGGCTGATTCACACCACCACGCGTAATATCGACAAAGCTCGACCCAAGCAGACCCGTGGTGCCGACGCTAGCCTCGGAATCCGCACGAATGACGGGTTGGAATTTCTTGGCAATTCTCATCGAGACTTCAACGGGCTTGTCGCCCGTCGGCACGAGACCAATGTCCCATACACGTCCGACCTGCACGCCTGCAACCTGCACCGGGTCCTTCACATGAAGGCTGCCCGGCACCGCCAAATCAGCCTTGAGAATGT
>JASHYZ010000503.1 GCA_030042795.1 Terriglobia bacterium
GGGAGAACAGTAGGGATCAGAAGCCAGAAGTCAGAAGTCAGAATGAAAGCAAGCCGTCAGTTGTCAGTCGTCCGTTGTCAGTTGAGGCTGTTGAATCTGGCAATGAAGTATGGCATGCGCGACAACGGACAACGGACCACGAACAACGGATAGCCTTTGAGCCCAACATCTACCTCTACGACAAATACCCGGGTGGCATCGGCCTGAGCGAGCCGCTCTATCGCATGAGCGAACAGTTGCTCGACAACGCGCGCAAGCTGATCGAAACTTGCCCTTGCGAAGCGGGGTGCCCTTCATGCGTGGGACCCGTGGGTGAGATCGGCGAGAAGGGAAAAGAGGTGGCGCTGGCGATTCTCGGAATTCGGTAGGTCAAAGGATGTATGTTAAACTGGTTTAGACTGGTTTGAGGGCCGCAAAATGGAGACTGTTGGGGCATTTGACGCGAAAACTCACTTGTCAGCCTTGCTTGATCGAGTGGCGAGAGGTGAGAGGATCACGATTACCAGGCACGGCGTGCCAGCAGCGATGCTGGTGCCCATTGGTGATGCGGGCAGAAAACTCATGCACAACGAGATCGTCCAGGGCATGCGAGCGTTGCGGGCGCGCGTGAAGCCCGACGTGATGAGCATCCGCGACATGGTGAACCAAGGACGGCGGTTTTGAGCAACGTTGTGGTGGACGCCTCGGTGGCGCTTGCCTGGTGCTTTCCGGACGAGGCGAGCGACTACGCTGACAAGGTTTTGGTCGCCCTGCAAGGACACACTGTGGTTGTTCCGGCTGTCTGGACCCTTGAGGTGTCGAACGCCCTGCTTGTCGGCGAGCGTCGAAAACGATTGAAGAGGCCGGAAACCTTGCGCTTTGTGACGTTCCTGGAGGAGCTTTCCATCCTGCAGGAAAGCCAAACAGTGAGCGACAGCATCAACAAAGTACTGCCGTTGGCCCGCGATTGCGAGCTCTCGGCGTATGACGCCGCCTATCTCGAACTCGCGCTCCGGCGGGGCGCGCCGCTCGCCACGTTGGACTTGAATCTGCAAAGGGCCGCAAAGCGTGTGGGCGTGCCTTCTTTCCCTGACAGCTGGGTCAGCGAATGAACCTGGAAGAAAAACTCCGCCAGCTTCGCTGCGCTGCCGAGAAGAGCAGTGCCGACCGCGAACTGGAGCGTCAACTCAAGTGGCTGCGCCGCCGAACCGGCAGTGGCACTGGCACTCCTACCAGTGCTGGCATCACCACCACGAAGTCGTCCATCGAACGACCCCTTCCCTCGCAACGTGTGGCCTGCGGCATCGAGCATTACGTCGAAGGACGCTTAGAACAAAACCCTATCGGCGAGTATTTCGTGGCGCGGCAGACGTTGCCCTTCGGCCGGCCCTACGGGAAGATCCGGGTTGGCGACGTCTCAGTAGCAGACCTGCAGGCTCTCGAACTTTTCCTCGAAGACAACGTCCTGCCCGACCCATCCGAGCTGGTTTATCTCGATACGGAAACCACCGGCCTCGCGGGCGGGACTGGTACCTGTGCGTTTTTGATCGGCCTGGGCATGATCGAGGGTACTGACTTCGTAGTGCGGCAGTTTTTCTTGCGTGACTATCCGGACGAAAAGGCAATCCTCGCCGCGCTCGCTCAGGCGCTCGCTGGCTACAAGGGTCTGGTCACCTTCAACGGCAAGACGTTTGACATTCCCCTGCTCGAAACGCGCTTTGCCCTAGCAAGGCAGAGGTCGCCATTCGGCCGCATGATCCACCTTGACCTGCTGCATCCGGCTCGCCGCTTGTGGAAGCTGCGCCTGGAAAGCTGCCATCTTACTCACCTCGAAAAAGAGGTGCTCGGCATCACCCGCAAGGGTGATGTTCCCGGTTCGGAGATTCCCGGCATTTATTTTGATTACCTGCGCACCGGCGACGCTCGCGGCCTGCAGCCGGTGTTCTATCACAACGCCCTCGACATCATCACGCTGGCAGCGCTCACCGCGGAACTGGCGCGGCTGATCGGCGCGGAATTGAGCCCAGGCGATCAAAGTTCTCTCGCTGAATGTGTGCACAGTCTCGATCTGTTCAGTTTGAGCCGCATTTTCGAGCGCACGGGAGACACGGAAAGGTCGGTTTCCGTCTGCCGGCGGGCGCTGGACTCGGGCCTTCCTGCGCCATTTGAGCCGCGCGCCCTCTGGCATCTGGCCGCGCAGCACAAACGCAGACGTGAATACGATCTGGCGGTTGAGATTTGGGAGGAAATTGCCCGGCGCCAGAGCATGTGGTTCGTGGAGGCTCTCGAACAACTGGCCATCCATGCGGAACACCGGCGGCGCGACGCCGGCGCCGCCATCCAGTTCACTGAGAGGGCGCTAGCCTGGTTGGATGAAAAGTCGCGGGTAAAGCCAGCCGATGGGAGCGCTGGGTGGAACTCCCGGGGCGTGCAGGAACGCCGCACCGATGTGGAGCGATTTACTTACCGGCTGAAACGGCTGAAGAGAAAGGCGGTGAAGTGCAGTGCCGCGACGGCCCCTTCACTTCCGATTGCGCATTCGTAGGATTCGGACGGATTCACGGCGGTCGTCAGTTCGCTTCTTCGTCTTTGGACTTACCCTTCCACTTGAAGGTGTCGCGACGGCGTTCGACATGTTCCTGCCCGGTGTCGGAATCAAGCTTGACCATTTCCAAGTCGCCGACAAGTCTCAAAAAGTCAGGATCGCGCTCCGTGTGGCCGCTCCCGCGCTCGACCGTGCCCGTGAAGTGGTAATACTTCTCGTGGATCTTGTTGGTCTTAAACTCCACGTGGTTGCCCTGGCGGGTTCCGACGATGATCTGGTAAGTGAGCACTTCATCGGACTCGTCCGCGCCCTGGGCGACGTCGATGTAGCCCTTCAGCGTGCCTTCCTCCTCCAGAATTCCAAGCGTGTCCTCGGCTTGAGTGAATTCATATTCTCCCGACATGTCGGGCACATTTTGAATCGCCTGTCCGGGAACCCTTGCGAAGCACGGCACGGCCGCCACGGCAAGAACCATAACAGCGCAACCCGAGAGCGTGGGCAGGTGCAAGATGCGGGTCATAAAACTAAGACCAGCTTAGTACGCAAGCGCATCGAATCGCAAGCGAGGCTCGAAGCTGCTTCTGAGTGGGCCCGAGATGGCCACGAAAGACGTGCTATCATGCCGTTGTCGGAGGAACGGATGCTGGGCGGGGGCGCGCAGTCTCGCTGTCTTGTCGCGGGCGGAGCAGTTCTTGCTGCAACCTGCTGCGCGCTGATGGGGCTCGCGGCCAGGGTGACGGCGGAGGACTCAAGCTTTCGCCTCACCAGCCCGTCCTTTCAGGCCAACGGTGACATTCCGGCTCGCTTTACCTGCAGCGGCGACGATCTATCGCCCGCGCTGGCCTGGACAGACCCTCCGGCCGGCACGCAGAGTTTCACCTTGATCGTGGACGACCCGGATGCTCCAGGGGGCGTATTCTCTCATTGGGTGTTTTACGACCTTCCGCCGGGCGCCCACGAGTTGCCCGAGGGTGTCCCTCGCACTCCTGACCCCGAGGGCGGGCGGCAAGGACGAAACGATTTTGACAAGATCGGCTACGGCGGCCCGTGTCCGCCCCCCGGCAGACCCCATCACTATTCGTTCCGGCTCTACGCGCTGGACAAGAAGCTGAATCTGCGAGGCGGAGCTTCAAAGAGCGAAGTGGAGCGCGCCTTGAAGGGTCACGTCCTGGCGCAGGCGGAGTTGACAGGGCGCTTTGAACGATAGGCTCGTTGCAGCAGCTTGTTGAGGATTACGGAATATCGTGACGCCGTAATGCTCATTAGCTGCAGCAAGGCTGGCTCCAGCCTTTGGCACCCCGATTATCGGCAGCGAGCGCGAACGGGCGTGACTCGACGCCATTGCGGGCGAGCAACTCCTGGATGGCTTCGGCCACCACGAGAGCGTTACCACGCACAAAGGCCAGGATCGAAGGCCCGGCGCCACTGAGGCACACGCCGAGCACGTTGGGATGGGTGAATCGCAACGCCTCGCTCAAACCCGGCACCAGCGC
>JASHYZ010000504.1 GCA_030042795.1 Terriglobia bacterium
GCACGGTATCGCTGCTGGCGGGTTTGGATCTGCACAGTGGCCAAGTAATTGAAATCGTGCGCGACACTCACAAAAGCAGCGACTTCATTGCCTTTTTGCAGAGGCTGGATGCGCGCTATCCCGCGGGGACTCCGATTCGCTTGTTGCTGGATAATCATTCGGCTCACATCTCCCGCGAAACGCAAGCGTACCTGCAGACGGTGCCGGGGCGCTTCCGATTTGCGTTCACGCCGACGCATGGTTCTTGGCTTAATCTGGTGGAGACCTTGTTCAGTAAGATGGCGCGAAGCATGCTGCGCGCCATCCGGGTGGCCACCAAAGAAGAATTGGTTCAGCGCATCCATCAGTACTTTGATCAAGTCAACTCTGACCCCGTCGTCTTCCGATGGACATCCAAGATGGATGAGGTCACGATTGACTAGCTATTTACAGAACTATGGTCTAGTCTCCGCTAATCAGAATTTCTTCTATGTGTACAAAGATGTGGATTCAGCAATGAACCATGGATTCCCCAGTGTTTTCGGCACACTCAGCGCAGTCACTATTGATGAGGGGTGCGTAGATGACCCGGTAGAGCTCACGACCGGCTGCTTTCCTCCGAACGACACCACAGACTTCGATGGCACACGGGGCACGGTAATGCGGGTAACTCTGGGGCCGTTCGCAAGCGGCGAGTTCGGTGGCGTCAACATTCAGGATGTCGGCACTTATGCCTACGACCTTAATCAGGCCACCCAGGTGACTTTTGACATGCGTTCTCCTGACGGCGCAATCGTCCAGTTCGGAGTCGGTGGGTGTGTCACCGCCCCCATTGGTCCGATCGGGCTGATCTGGTCGCCGCAAACGATCGTTCTCGCCGACTTACCCGCTTGTGTTCTCGACCTCTCCAACATAAGTATCCTTTTCGCGGTTCAAGCGGGCTACCCGAACGGTGGCACGGTGCTCTTGGATAACATTCAATTTCTGCCCGTGCCGCCACGCACGAATCAAAGCTCGAGTGGGGAATCGCTGAGTTTCCCGGTCGGCACTGAAACCTTCGGAGTTGTCCCCCAAACGTCTAACTTCCCCTTGGATCAGGTGGACCGTAACGTGGCGTCGACGTACGAGTCGGCACTCGCGCTTTTGGCCCTATTGCTACAGCCAGGCGGCGACATGAGCAACGCTCAGGAAGTCGCGAACGCTTTCCACTACGCGCTCTACCACGACAATCATGGCGATCCCATCCCGACGGCGCCTGGCAATCTGAGTGGTTGTTACGGCGGAGCAACCGCAACGCAATGCGGCCTTCACGATGCTTATTGCGGCGGCGACATCGGGTTGCTGAACAGCCAGACCGGCGGTGCCCAGGCCGGCGACGTGCGTCTTGCCGGATTCGGCGTTCCAACGACACCTTATGCTTTTGACCTGGTGAATGATGGCGCCAGCGGCGGGAATAACGCTTTTGCCGCTCTGGCGCTCGCAGCCGCCTATCGACAATTAGGAAACACGCCCTGCCTGAGCGATGCCCTCACAATTGCCAACTGGATTGCGGCGAACCTGCAGGACCAAACGGGAAAAGGGTATGGCGGGTACTATAACGGATATGGCGGTTTGTACGACAACGAGGCAGGACAGCTTGACAAGGGGAAATCCACGGAAAGCAACGCCGATATTTTTGCGCATTCAATCTCCTTTCCCAAATCGAGGCGGAGCTCGGCAACACGACTCTCGCCCAACAGTGGGCCACCAACGCCAATGCAGCCGGGAATTTCGTCAAGGCTATGATTAATGAGAGCAATGGAGGCTTCTGGGTAGGTACTGTCCCGACCGGCACGACCGCACCGTGCCCGGGCGGCGCCCAAAATGGCAACGACACGATCGATACGTGCAACTCTTTGGATGCACACAGTATCACCACCCTGGCGCTTGCCGGGTCATCGGCTCTTGGGGTGACGAATTCCAATGGGCTCGACTGGCACCGGTCACTCGCAAGCATTTTGGCTAGCTACGAACAGACTGCCACGGTCGCGGATGTAACCTTCTCCGGTTTTGGATTGAATTCACCTCCTCCGGCGCCCGGCATTGCCTGGGAGTTCACGGGCCAAGAGGTAGAGACTTGCCGCTACATTGATGCACTCTTCGTGACAACAAGTTACCAGTCCTGCATCCAAACCTACCAGAGTGATATTCTGCAGGCAGCGAATTCCGCCCCATTTGGCGACGGTGTGGGCGTAGTAGATAGCACGCTCCCTAACGGTGATACGCTGGCCCTGGCCAGTCAGTACCTACAGACGATCTTTGAGTGCATTCCGGAGCGCGTGGACCTGGCGGCCTCGATCTGGGCCATATTGTCAGATGATACCATCAATCCTCTCGTCCCTTTCCCACAAGTAGTCTTATCAAAAACGAGCGTGAGCTTCGGCAATCAACCGATCAGCACGGCGAGCACACAACAAACCATGACGGTAACCAACACTGGTAGCCTGCAACTCAGCGCCCCGAAAATTTCCATTGCCGGTGCGAATAGCGGCGATTTTGGCCAGACTACTACCTGCGATTCAAGTTATCTACAGGCGCGGGTTGCACCATTAGCGTGACCTTCACGCCTTCCGCAAGCGGATCGCGAAGCACCTCCCTCACTATTACTGACAACGCACCCGACTCCCCTCAGGCCATCAGTCTAACCGGAACAGGAGCAGCGGTACCCTTGGCTGTTGTTTCGGCCACGACAGTCCAGTTCGCGGCTCTCTTGGTGAAATCCACCAGTAGCTCGCAAACCGGTTAAGCTGTCCAACACCGGGGCCTTAGCGCTCGCAGTGACCGGCATTACCACCAGCGGAGACTTTTCCCAGACCAACAACTGCGGCAGCAGTATCGCCGCCGGTGGCTCCTGTAGCATCAACGTCACCTTCGCGCCGACCACGAGCGGTCTCTGTTCCGGAACCCTGACCATCACCGACAACAGCAACGGCGTGACGGGGAGCACCCAGACCGTGAGCCTCACCGGAACGGGTCAGGATTTCACGCTTGCCATAGCTTCCGGATCTTCATCATCGCAGAACGCCTCCCCCGGGGAGACGGCGACGTACTCATTAAGTCTGGGCGGCCAAGGGGGATTCAACCAAAGCGTGAGCTTCTCGTGCGCCAACGCTCCTCCCGAATCCACATGCACGGTTTCGCCGAATTCGGCGGCCCCCGGCAGTACTATCACAGTTAGTGTTGCGACCACAGCCCCATCGGCGAGTGTGCCACGGGACTTTCCCCTCCCTCGAGCCGCGTCTGCCCGGGCCCCCGGCCTTGCTCATCCTTGCTGTGGTTCTGGGAGCCATCGCTTGGACCGTTTGTGCGTCAATACAATTCGGGAAGAGGCAGTGGACAATATTTCTGCCCCTGGTGGTGGGACTGTTAGTGGTATCCACACTCGCTGGCTGCGGAGGAGGAAGCAGTTCGCCTCCCCACAACTCCGGGACTCCTGCGGGTACTTATAGCCTGACGGTGACGGGCACCAGAGGAGTCAAGTCTACGGACACTGACTAGCGCCGGCTGGAAGGGACTCAACTTGACTCGATCTTGGTCGAAAATCTGCTGACGACAGCGCCATGTTTGGTATTCTCCCGAATTATGTTGGTGCAAACGGGCCCAGCTTTCGTCCCAGTCGCATTTAGAACACATCCTGGGAGTTAGTCTCCGTCTAACTCGTGGGTTCGAAACCGGCCGCCAGGAGGCTGCTGTCCTTAACCATACCCACGTCAACGGGTTTCATCTTTTGAAGTTCCCCTATGCCTTGCTCGGGCTGGACCAGAGTGAGGCGGCCGTGGCCCTTCCACATTCCCGGGGCGATGTCTAAGCGGATGTAATACTCCTGACCCAGCTTCAGGTTCAGTTCGATTTCGGATTGTTTGTCGTTAGATCTGAACGCGTGATTGCCTGGCGGCAGTGCTAGCACCGCATACCGCCCATCCTGTAACCGCACCACGTCTTCGTCGTCGCAGTAAATGGATGGCCGAAGGCCCTTGCCCATATATTGCTTGTAGCGGTAAACATTTACGCGGACTCGGTCACCCGAAAGGTTGCGATGCTCCTGAGCGGTCGCCCTCGGAAGAAAGAGAGATGTCAGAACAGCAATCAAGCTCATTCGTCGCAGAATCGTTACTAGAGACAGCGTCGGTCTTCTCATGGTCGTTTCCTCCAGAATTTTAGTCGTCTCCCGAGACGACTTGGTAAAACCGCACACACTTTCGACGGCGACGTGAGCGTCGTGCCTCCAAGCAGAGCGCACTCGTCCCAGAACAGAAGGACACATCCGAATCACCGAGTGCCGTGGTTGTGTGCTACGCCGACCAGTAAGCGCACGAAGCCTGCCAAAGCGTCGACCACGGTCTCCTAGCGCGAAATCCCTAATCGATCTCGCATTAGGGCTAACCTGTTGCTGGCCTGGGCTAGTCACGCCGCCCGAGACGGGCGTGTGGCCGTCCAATTTCTAGGGAAGCGTTGATCAAGATTTAGAGGGTTAGCGAAGGCGAGTCTCACTTGAACCGAGCGCACACGGTTTCGAAGAAAAGTCTGCTTGAGAACACTCAACCTGGCTCGGCCGCTCGCGAATCTGCTGACGACCGAGCATGATCCTTAACGCTACACCTTACCGTTGTCCTGAATGATGTTGTTCGTAATCCAGCCCAGCACGGGATCACTCTTGGTGCCGGTGTTCGTCACGAATACATCCTGGCAATTAGGAGCGGCATCCATCGCTTCCTTGGCATCCGCCAAGCTAGCGTCTTCTCTGACCGTGGCGAAGGTGTTCTCAAGATCGCCTTCTTTGTCGTCAAGAAATTTGCGTAACGTGAGCGTCTTTTTGTCGGGAGCCGGCTCAGCTTTGAGCCGATCGGTTAGATAGCTATCGATTGTGCTCTGATGGATGACATAGAGAGGCTGCCCGCTCGTGGAGAGGATCGGCACCCGCCGCCCCTTTCCCCGCTTTGTAAGTTCATCGCGAATCGCGAACAGCAAAGTGTTGTCGTCCTGTGGCGATATCCACGCGACCATTTGGGCCCGGGGAATCATGGTGTCCTTCACCGGGAGCGATCTGAGTTTCTCCAAGGATGTTATTTGTCGGGCGACTTCGGTCACGCTGCGCGTCGCGGCTTCGAAACTCTCCTTCGAGAAGTAATGCGTCAGAATGGTGCCTACCCACGTGCCAATCAGCGGCAGCACCGCCGTGAGAACGTACTTCGCGGTATCGCTCCGGTGTTCGTGATCAGCAACAATGATCACAACCGCCAGCGCGAAAACAAAGAGTATGGATAACCCGGTCAGCCCAAACGCTAGCCAGCGGCGCACACCTGTCGACTCTGGCTCACTCTGCGGAGCTTTGGACATGGCTCTCACCCCCAAAACTATGTGAGGTTACTATAACTCCCGAGGAAACAGCAACCGCAGACGCTGTCAGGAACGGCACTGCGCACGAACACCTCCAAAGTGGTCCCACGAGCCGAGCGCGCCAGTTGTCGAGGGTCGCAAAGGACCACGGTCGTTATCTCCAAATTCTTAAGCCGGCAAGCTAAACCGGTGGTATTATCTGTCCCGTTGACGACCGCTTGGTAGTCGGGGTGAGCCACGAATCGACGCCCTCCTCGCGCGCTATGCCGGAACGCGAAAGGGGCATGCCTCACCCGTTGGCAAAGTGCCGTTAGAATCTGAACAAGTCGCCGCCCTTCCCTCATTAGCCGTCGGGGATGTTTTCGCCGGCCGATATGAGGTTCGCGGTTTCCTCGGCCGTGGAAGCTACGGCGAGGTGTACGCGGTCTTTGATCGCGGACCACTGCGCCGCATGGTGGCGCTAAAGGTGATCCGCCAAGGCTGGCTTGGTCTCGGAGCCGGAGATGCCTGTACGCGGTTCTTAGAGGAAGCACGGCTTGCGGCCAGCCTCTCCCATCCGAGGATTGCGACCGTCTTCGAAGCCGGCGGCTGCGACGGGCGGGTCTACATGACGCAGGAGCTGGTCGTAGGTCGCGACTTGCGCAAGCTGCTAGTGGACGAGGGACCGTTGGCGGTGCAGCAAGCCTTGACCATTGGGCTCCAGGTCTGCGATGCCCTGGTATGTGCGCATGCAAGGCCAATTGTGCACAGGGACATAAAACCCGGCAATATTCTGTTGGACGAGCGCGGCTTTGTGAAGATCACAGACTTCGGCTTGGCCCTTCCACCTCAGCTCCAGGACGACGGTGAGGAAGCCACCCTGCCCACGCTCATTGCCGGAACGCCGGGCTACATGGCGCCGGAGCAGATCACAGGCGACCGTGTGGACGCGCGAACCGATATCTTTGGCGTGGGCTGTGTTATCCACACAATGCTCACTGGCCGTCATCCCTTCGAAGCCAACACCGCAAGCGGCGTTATTCAGAGAACTCTTCAAGAGCTGCCGACGGTGCCCAGCCAATTGAGAAAGGATCTCCCGCCTGCGGTAGACCAGATTGTTGCTCGCGCCTGCAGCAAGGACCCTAACAGCCGGTATGAGAACGCCGCGCAACTCGGGCGAGACCTCCTGGCTTGCCTCGCCCACCTGAATCTTGCTCTTCAACAGCAGGTCACTCGGGAATACGGTCTGGGTTGGGCGCAGGATGCTCCCTACCAGCCGGCGCGCCCAATCACAACCCACTTTCGCATCGCCATTGCAGCCGTTGGGTTCGCAATCCTCACTGCCCTCACTCTCGTGGCGGCGGTGCGCTCTCTCCGCTGGCGTGCCGAGGCTGCACTCGGAATCTCCACCGTGCCCGACGTACGGCAACTCGCTGTACTGCCCTTCGATATCGTTGGCGCCGACACTGAAATCCGTGCCTTCGCCGACGGCCTCACTGACACCATCGCCGCCAAGCTGGGGCAGTTGGCGCCGGAGCATCCGCTGCAGGTTGTGCCCGCTGCGGAGGTGCATGCCGAACGGGTCGCTACGGCTGAGCAGGCCCGCGCTCAGTTCGGCATCAACCTGGTGGTTTCGGGCACGCTACAACGGTCCGGCAAGCGGGTGCGGATACTGGCAGTCCTGATTGACCCTCTCAGGCACCGCGAACTCGAGGCCGAGGCGATTGATGCCACACTGTCCGATCCCTTTGCGCTGGAGGACCGCGTGGTCTCAAGCGTGGTCCAGATGCTGCGGATTCAGCCGCAGCCCGAGGAACAACGTACTCTCGTCCAGCACGGCACCACGGAACCCGGAGCCTATGATTACTATCTGCAAGGCCGGGGATATCTGCAGGATTACAATAAGCCCGAAAGTATCGAGAGCGCCATTCTAGTGTTTAACCACGCGTTGCAACTGGACGCCCGGTATGCCCTTGCCCAAGCGGGAGTGGGGCGGGCCTATTGGTATAAGTATGAGCTACCGCACGACAGCTCCCTCGTGGACGGGGCGAGGTCAGCC
>JASHYZ010000505.1 GCA_030042795.1 Terriglobia bacterium
CTCCTGGGCTTTCTCGAAAGTGTCCTGACCGAAGTATGGCATTTCGCGGTCGCTGTTCTTCTTGTTGAATTCGATGATGTCTGCCAGCGTGTGAACGGGCGCGTCGGGTCCAAGCGCGGCCAGGTAGACGTTAAGATCAGTCTTGAGCTCATAGAGCAGCACAGTAAATTCCGTCCTTCCCAACTTGTCCGTTGAAGGGATGTCCGCCGGGTCAACGAGCACGGCGCCCACACGCTTCATTTCGGCCAGGGCCTCTTCCATCAGTTTGTCGACGGCCTCGTTAAATCCGAAAAACTTGCGTGCCACTCCGAGGCGTGCGCCCTTCAGGCCATTGGGATCGAGAAAGTGGGTGTAGTCCGCCTGGGCCTTGCCTTGGCTTTCCGCCGTCGCTTTGTCATCCGGATCGATTCCGACCAGCGCGCCGAGCAGGATGGCCGCATCCGTCACGGTGCGAGCCATGGGCCCGGCTGTGTCCTGACTGTGAGAAATCGGGATAATGCCACTTCGGCTCACGAGTCCCACCGTGGGCTTGATTCCCACCAGGCCATTGATCGACGAGGGACATACGACCGAGCCGTCCGTCTCCGTCCCGACCGCGACGGCGCAGAAGTTGGCCGAAGCGCCGGCGCCCGAGCCCGAGCTTGATCCGCAGGCGTTCCGGTCAAGCGCGTACGGGTTATGCGTGAGCCCCCCGCGCCCGCTCCAACCGCTGGTGGAGTGCTCGGAGCGAATGTTGGCCCATTCGCTGAGGTTGGTCTTACCCAGGATCACGGCTCCGGCCTCGTGCAGCCGCTTGACCACGAACGAATCGCGCGGCGGCTTCGAACCCACCAGAGCCAATGACCCTGCCGTGGTCATCATGCGGTCGGACGTAGCGATGTTGTCCTTGATAAGCACCGGTATTCCGTGCATGGGGCCGCGGGGGCCGCGCTCGCGCCGCTCCCGGTCCATCTCCTCGGCAATCTGTATTGCGTCGGGGTTGATTTCGATAACCGAATTCACGCCGGGATTCTTTTCCGCTATGCCCGTTGCTCCCGCCAAAACCTTAGCCCCGTGTGGGCGGTCAAGCTTCTCGATGCGTTGGAGATACATTTCGGTGAGCGAACGCGCCGTGAACCTGCCGGACTTCATACCGTCCTGGAGCTCACGAACTGTAATTTCCTCGAGTTCGAATGAATCTCCGGTCGAAGGGCGCTCAGGAGGCGCAGGAGATCCAAACTCCGTGTGACCGGAACTCCCATGCACGGGTCGAGCGGGGGCTCCAAGCCCGACCGCGCCGGAAACCCCGGCCGCGAGCAGTGCCGCAGGCCCGGTGCCCAAAAAACGCCTACGAGTTACTTGCGCGCGCTGCCAGTCCTCTGGCGCTTTCCCTTGCTGCTTGCATAGCTCGTCGTTGTGCTGAATGACCTCGCCCAATATCACGTACCTCCGTTCGTCAGTTCAAAACCCCGATTCGATCGCGCCCCCGAGGCCGGGAATCGAGTAATAGACTACTCCGATGTTGCTATGGAATATAGCCTGCACAGGAAGACATCATACATTGGCCGGGAATCGCTTGGCATTGCGACCCCTCTCGAAACAGGTACGCCAGCACCGGCTCACCCATGACCATTCTCGCCCTGCTTGCTGGCCTGAACCCTCGAAACCGGCGAGGGCCTCTGCGAGATCTAACCTAAGGGGTTGAACGAAAAGTGGAAAACTCGCGCCCTTCGCCTTTTCACACAACCAGCTTGACATCACCCACTAGCGCGCGTGACTGCCCGGGTTAGTGGCTTTACAGGCCCGATCAATATCGTTTAATGTACGCATTACGTCTTGAGCATCGATATTCTATGAAATCGAGGTAACCGAATGCCAGACGATTGGCCGGCAAGGCCTATACAGAGCCGCAATAAATCGTGACACATGGTGCAGTCCATAAGGGCACGGCTGAAGCCGTGCCCTTGCACGCTGCACACAACTTAATGCGCTCAGTATAGTTGGAGGCGATATCTTATGGGAAGCCGAAGAATACTTGGTATTTGCGTGACGCTACTCGCTCTGGTGGTGGCGGCAAGTAGCGCCTGCAAGAACAAAACTGAAAACCGCGCTCAAGCCACGCGTGCGGTGGTTGGCGGACTCGCTCCGAATTCGTGGGTTGTGCCCCAAGATGTGAAACCGTCGAATGGAGTCGCGCTGACTCAGGCCGACTGGCTAAATTTCGCCTGGCAAACTTTTGTGGCGCTGAATTGGCCATCGACAGCTCCCACGAACCCGTCCGGGATTTCAGGTTTGCCTGACGGGTTGCTTCCCCTTGGCGCGAGCAGCTCGAACGGCGCGATGATTCCCACTGCATGGCTGACTTTCCGTGACAAGAGCAACACGATGCTGGCGGAAGCGCAAGATCCAGGTCCTTGGCAAACCAACCCATTACCCCTTCCCGCAGCGTGCGCGGCGGTGACGCCGCCTTACACCGTCTCACCCGGTTTTTCGCCAATGCTGCTCGATATGATATCGAAATTTGGCAATCTGGCAGAGGCCAGCGGCCCTCCCCTCATCGAACAGTCCGGCTGGTTTGTAACTTACGATATTCGCATCAATCAGTCCGAGTATACGTACATCCAGCAGAATGGATACTATAATGCGGCTGTCCAACAAAGCCAGGAGAAGACCAAGGGGCAGTTGGTGGGCTTTCCGCAAACGGGACAGGAAAGCATGTTCAATCCGCCTTTGCCGGCACTCGCTCAATATGGAGCTCTAGAAGTGAAAGCTGCTTGGCGCGTGCTCGATCCCGTGAAAGACAAAGCGATCATCCCGCGGTACTACACGCAAACGGGTTATTTCCTTCAACAGGACGGGACAACGTGTGAAGGGCCCGTACTCTTCGGGTTGATTGGCCTCCACATTTTGCGGCTGACTCTTACAACGCCAGCGACCTGGTTCTGGGCCACGTTCGAGCAGGTGGACAATGTGACGCCACCCGCCGGGGGAACATCACCCGCCACGCTGGCGGCGCCCAATACGCCTAACGGTAATTGCGGCGCGGGTAAGTACAATCAGCCCCCGCCGGTTTTGAAGCCCGGCCAAAACGTGCCTTGGAATAACTCGAATCCGCCCGTGAACGTCTGTCAGGTGACGGATGTCAGCACGGCCGTACAGCAGGTCAATCGAACCTGGCAAGGCAACGTGGCCGGCACGGTCTGGGCGAATTATCAATTGATTGACACGATCAACCCGTCCGTTAAAGGCAAGCCAGCGTACAGCTTTCCGATATCGAGCGCGACGGTCAATACAAACATCCTGGCGAACACCACGATGGAAACATACGTTCAAGGCGCCGGGCCGGGTAACGGCCAA